>JAGVNS010000043.1 GCA_020053155.1 Nitrososphaerota archaeon | reverse complement strand
CCGAACGCCACATACAAGTTTAAATTATCAAACACCCAACCAAGTATTCAAAAACAAACAAAAAGCGGTGGTGACATAAGAGGTGTCACGCAACAGCTAACTATCAGGTGTCACTAATGGGCTTGAAAGATGTTTTGGGCAAAGTAATTGAAAAAGGCAGAGATGGATTAGTTTCTTTTCAACTCAATCAGAAATTCTCGGATTTAGAAAAAATTAGTGGAAAAAAGCTATTTGAGCAAACAGGCCTAATACTAAAGAGAGGAGAAATATTGCTTTATTGTCAATCCGCTGACTTCTTTGAAGAACGTGCTATTCGGGTTTACAATGCGGGTCACTACGGGGTGAGAATAACTAAAGGTTTTTGGATTGGTGGAACAAAAGGCCATTCAGAATCACACGGAGAAATGCGTAAAATCGACACAGGTGTCCTTTCAGTTACCAGCGACCGTTTTTTGTTTAACGGAAAACTAAAGAACCATTCTATACCAATCAAAAAAATTAATCACGTTCAGCCCTATAAAAGAGAAATTGAAGTTGGCTCGGACACGAGGCAAAAAGTTCTCGTGTTTTCTACCGATGTGCCACAACAATTGGCCTATAAAATAAAATGCTGTGTTAATCCGGACGAAAATGAAGAGCAAACGCAGCAACTCCTTTTGGCCGAACTTTTTCAAAAGGTTCTTAGCTATATTAAGGCGATTGAGTTTAGTGGAACAATGAATGAGGCAAATTTTCAAAAGTATGTGGCTATTGTTCAAAAAGCATCTGACTTTATGGCGAAGGACGTAGAAGATTATGATATCGGCAATGTTTCGAAAAACAAACTCTTTCAATCCGCAGAAGCAATTTCAAAGCAACTGAAAATATATACCAAAAAATGTGAAGAAATTTCGAAGGATAAATCATCATTTAATGGAAACCAAAAAGGTGTCGTTCTAAAACTAACGACAGAGTTTTCCAAAATTCAAGAAAAAATGAATCAAATAGGAAAATTATAATCAGGACAATATTCTACGCAAACGCTCTATCTCCGTTTCTGGTTTTTCGGGCTCATTTATCCAATAATAAGAGAAGCCCAAGTCTTTCAAAAAGTTGTAATAATCCCGTAAGCATTCTTGTCGAATTTTCTGCCACACTGCTATCTTGGCCGGATTATCTCCTTTTGCTGCTTCCGTTAACTGTTTACTTGCCTCTTCCAAAGAGTTTTCAAATTGAGCAAATATTTGTCCAAATAAGAATTGCTTTTTCTCGCGATAAAATTCAATGTTTGCTAAGAGAAACTCTTCATAGTGGCGCCGAATTTGTCTCTCACCAAGAGATAGTTCGCTTCCTATTTCTTCGAATGTTTTACCCCCCAAACGCATTTTGGCTATCCGATTTTGAAAGGAGAGCTTCTCCTCGGGGCTCCGGTGGCGCATTTCCATCTCTTCCGGTGACACTACTTCTACTTCCTGAGTCATTCGTTGTTGCCTCGTTTCGCATTTTTTCCAGAATTTCCCGCTTTTTCTCTCCAGGTAATCCCTTCACCATAGCTGTGAATTCAGTAAGAATTGCTTGCATCGCATTCATTTGGGTGCGAATAAGTTCATTTTCTTCTTTCAAAACCTTAAACTCGTCACGTTGCTTGATAGTGTCAGCTTCTGAAAAAGCGTTCCCACAATTTCCGCAACTCATTGCAAAATGCGGATTGGAGATGTTACATATTGAGCAATGTTTAGGTTCCATTTTTGAGGCAACAATTTCAGGAACGGGGTTTCCGCCCAATACGCGGCGAATTTCGTTCTGAACATCGGTGTCGCACAAATGGTCGTAGACCTGAGTCATCACCTGTCCGCTTACTCCATAGAATGCACTCGCCTCGCGTTGACGCATCCCCTTACGACGACGGTCCGTTATGGACGAATGCCGGAACACGTGAGGATGAGTCCTACGTCCGACAAGTCCCGCCTTCTCACACGCTTGCCGAACGATTTTGCGAATGGACCAATAGCCAAGCCTCTGTCCGCGATTGTAATTGGAAGAAATGACGAACAGCCAGTCTTCCGGTTTTTGGGTTGGGTGTTGGCTCATCCATTGACGGATATGTGGCATTCCTCCAATGCTCATTACGGTCCTCTCGCCAGTCTTTCCCTTCACACTAACGTAGACCTCGCGCCCCTCAAAATTGATGTTCTTACAGCGAAGCGTTCCGACTTCACTTACCCGTAATCCTTCCCACAATAAGGCTAACAAACAGCGATGCATCGAATTCGTGTTAACTTGCAAGATACGCGCCATCTCTTCTTCCGTAATCAAGTCTTCCTTTTTGATTGGAGTATTTTTCCGTTCTTTGATTTTGAGCCAGGAAATATTGGACGGGTATTCGTCTCCACCATTCAGATGCTTTAGGAATTTCTTTACGGCCTTGATGTGATAGTTCGCCGTGACTTCCGACCACCCCGAATGCTGTCGAATTTGAGCGACCATCTGTTGAACATCTTCACGCGTAAGAGCATCAAAACTCTTTTCTCCAAGCATTTCACCCACTGTCGCGAGCAACATTAGGATTCGGACACGGCGCGCAAGGCTCAATGACGCAACTGCTTCATTGTGAAGGTAGAATTCGTGGAGAAGTGCCCTGTTTTTCTCACTAAGATTGTATGGCTTGGCCATTCCGCGCACGGCGGTTAATGGAAATTCGTTTGGAAAAATGCGGTTGCGAATGAGGTCATATCGCCGCGCAAAGTGATGTAAACTTTCGTCGTTTTTGTGGAGCATTTCATAGTGCATTTGTCATCCCGTATCCTATAAAGGAACACGGGGGCTCTTGCTCCACGACGTAATGCCCCGAGCGGGATTTGAACCCGCGTTTCCACCGTGAGAGGGTGACATCCTTGACCGGGCTAGACGATCGGGGCCCGAAGTATCATTGGACCGCGCGAGAAACGATGGAAGAGATTTTTTTCCAATCCCCGAATAGGCTTCTCTCACCAGCCCGTACTATATCATTCTCATATAGGAATGTTCTAAAAGGGGCCTTCTTCGAGCCAAAGATTGGCTTATTTTTCATGCAACGCCTGCCAGTATTCCCATACTAATTTAGGGGTTCCATCGTTCTCTTTCATACTAACATTGTCAAACAATCCCCCTCCCACTGGTAGCTTGGATGCGTGAGGAAATACCCAAATCATTCCTTCCACCTCCAGGCTTTTAGTACCGCTTAACAATCGAATCAAATAGTCTTTTTGGGATTCCTCATCCCCTTCAATCCCTGCTATTGGTTTAGAAGGCCAACCCGTCTCGGTAATCAGTATAGGCAGTCCTTCGAAGGGCATTTCCGAGAAATATTCGTCAGGTATTTCATCGGAAGTGTTGTATTCCAGGAAGGGATAGGCCGTGTACCCAATGACATCCATCTTTCCAATAAAGTGCTCTCGTAACTCCAATTTCTTTTCATGTACTTTCCCGGAGAGCGTGGCTTTTCCCCTCAAATAATCCCATTGAAAAATGGGAAATACTTTTGTTGAAGGGCTTGCCTGTTTAATTTCAGCGTATGCTTCCATGTACGTTTCCACAAACGCCTCAAACCCGTTAGGGCTTTTTTCATACAATCGGTTTATTTCCACCCCCAAGGCCAAATAGCTGGGTTGATAGGTTTGGGCAATGGCTTGGGCCGTGGCCACAAATGCCGAGCGATTATTCACAAAATACTCGTCCGCTTCGCTTTGGGATAGTGAATCGGGTTCAATCCCAATGGCAATAATGGGGGTTATTCCATATTGTTTTTGCAGGGCGAATGCGGCGTGAATCTGTTTAGGCATTCCGTCCTCGGGTTTGTCGTTCCATCCCGCATACACGCCAAACCATTCCCCATATTCGGGAAGGGATTCGAATAACGCTTGCCAATCTTCATCCGCGCTATTAGGATAATTTTTTGGAACGAAACCCGCGGTTCCAATGGAAAAAGTTCGGGTGGGAATGGGGAGCGTGCTTACAAGAGGGTTGACATCACCCCCATTTATGGAGTTGGATGACCCATCATCTGAAGAATCTTGAACAACCGAATCCAAGGATGGAGGGGATGCGCAGCCGGAGAAAAGTACAAGAGCCGTTATCAGGAGAAGAATCCATCTCATGTGAAGATGAACGATTCAGGGGTTAAAAATATGGCTATAAAAAAAAGAGGAAGGGGGCTAATTTCCCCCTTTTGCTATTTACACGCATTTTCCAATCGAACAAACTTTGTTTAAGTCCGTACAATCGAAGGTGAGTGCGTAGGCATTATTATCTGTAATAAATGCTCCATCAAATTCGTCTCCGCACGCGTATTCAACCAACGTGTTGGCATCGAGACAATGATCCACATACGTTTTGGTTATGTTGTTGTCTGTAAAGGTTGCGGTCATATTCCCATCCACGAGGGGATTGAACCCATTATCCATGTCCGAACAAAGAGAGGGGGTCGTATTTCCCACCCCTATTATTTCAGCCGAATACGTTTGGTTGTTATCCGTTACAGTGGTCGAAATAGGAGGCGACACCCGGTTCAAGTTAGCTAGGACCAATGGCGAAAGAATCAATCCCACAAGCCCCAAAAGAAGTAGATTTTGAATAGTGAATATTTTTCGATTAATAGTACATCCCTCCCAAGGATTAGTACAACTATCCCATCTTTCCGGTTTTTAAAATAAAACCGGCTTTTTTGAAACAAATGAAATGGTTTTTATTCAACGAGGGGATAAATACCATTATGCAGTTCCCTAAACGGATTAGCGCGCGTTCTCCCGTTTCATTGGATGTGAGAGACCAAAAGTTGATTACCATCCTTCAGCAAAATGCTCGGATCCCCATCACGGTTATAGCCAAAATCCTCGGCCGTTCCAAACCAACTGTCCTCTACCGTATAAAATGCTTGAAGAAAGAAGGAATAATCACGGGATTTAATACTCATTTTGGATTATTTCGCCCATTCTGCCAATATACCTTTGTTCTTTTTCATCACAGCCATCCATCAATAAGAAGCGAATCGCTGCTGTCACTATCTCAACACCCCAATACTTTCTTTCTGACCACCCTGAGCGGTCCCTACAACACGCTTTGGGGAATAGTTTATGACACACACCTTGAGCGCAACCAACTCATTACAAATTTAGTGAAGGAACAGGGGGTCATTCGCCACAAAGTGATTTCCCTTTCAGGGGTTGAATTAATGCCGTTGAATTACACCCGCCACCGAATAGAAATGAGTCGGGTGACCCCGCGCGCTAATCCCTCTTTTAATTCCATTTTTATGAAGAAGAACCGTTCCCCCCATTCTATGGATGAATTGGACGTGTCGATTATGGAAGCATTAAATCGAGACCCACTGTCTCCTTTTACTCGCCTCGCCACCCTCCTTTCCACCCCAAAATATTCAATCAAACGACGTATCATCCAACTCATTGAAGCGGGGTACATCCAAAAATTCTCGGCGAGCATCAATCCATATTCTTTCCCCGGCATGCGATTAGGAATTCTCTGGTTCTCCTTCCCTTCTCCAAACGATGTCCATGCCCTCAACCACTTTTTACGGTCAAACCAATGTGGAAATGGAACCGTTTGCCTGGAAGGGAAATGGAGCGGGTGTGCGT
>JAGVNS010000053.1 GCA_020053155.1 Nitrososphaerota archaeon | reverse complement strand
TCACCCAACGTAGTTTCCGCTGATTTAGAGTCCGCATAGCAAGGTACTCTAGAGACCTTGCTAAATTTCTAGAGAGGACCTTATTTCGGGATAATACACTATAACTCCCCAATACTGGCCTCAAGCACTTTTTTCTATTTAAGGAAAAGGGATTTATGTAGTAAAATATCAGATATCGTCCTCATCGACGGGCGGCGCATTGGGTGCCCCTACGCATGAAAATCCCGCCACCAATCCATTTGTTTCCGCGCTGATGCTGGTTTGACTGGTTTGTTTGTAAATGGTTTCGGGGTTCCAGAAGAAGCGTGTCTTGGTTCCCGTGTTGCTTACACAAATCTTTCCATCTGCCACCAAATCGAACACGTCCTGAATGGAGTCGATGGTTTGGGAAGCATTGTTGTAGGGAAGAGTAGAAATGCCATCCAACACTTGCGTCGTGGAGGGAGTGGGGTGGTTGGCCGTGAAGAAGCGCGCACTGGAGGCTTCCGCGTTAATCGCAAACACGTCCTGCGTGGGCGTGTAGAGTATGGTGCGCAGGTACGCGTTTCCCCCAACTAGCGCTTTTTCCCAATCAACCGCATACAAAAAGGGCCAATTGGTAAATTTGTCTTCAGGCCCTGCCGCGCGGTCGGGAGTGAAATTGAATTTCTCGTAGATGGGAACGCCGGTGTAATCATAGCAGTTTCCCGCGCCCTCCCAAAATGTAAATGTATTCCCTGTATCCACCGACACATTATTTTGACTGACTTGGTAATACGCTGAAAAAGGTTGGTTGGTGACGTTATGATTGACCTTCATCATGAGGGGGGTGGCTAATGAGGGGGTGAAAATTAAGCTCTGTTCCCCGCTTCCAGATGGAACGGTTACTTCCAATAGGTTTCCGCGCGTGCTGGGAAGCGAGTTGAGCGTGCGCAAATCGGTTTTGATTTGCGTGTTCACTTGCGAGAGAGCGGTGCTTCCTTCCCCCGAATAGGTTTGAACCAGACTGTCGTTTATCTTGACAGGGTCGATGGCGTTGATGTATTCCACTCCATACCCGACACGGTTGTATAGGGTTTGCTGCAACCCTACTTGCCCGTCGAGCGGGAGGCGGTAGAACGGACTATTAGGGGAAGGATTTTCCACGTGATAGAACGTCACCACCATCGTGCTTTTCACCATTCCATTCTGGTCAATCAGCTTCCAATTGTCCCCAAAATAAACGTCAATATCTATGCGATATTTACCAGCGGCAGGAAGGGTGGGGTCGTCGAAAAACTTGTTGGTGAAATAGAGTTTTTCATCGTCTCCATAGAACTGATTGAACCCTGTGAGTCCATTTCCTCCTTTGAACCAGGAAGGGGCGTCCGCGAAGGCATAGGTGGTATAATAGTTTTTGAAGTCCTCTTCAAAGTCATGCGAATACCCATCTCGAATGAGTTGTGCGTCGTAGTGCAGTAGGTTGGTCAGCGCACTTACGTTGGGCACGGCCGACGTATACGTGATGCTGTTGTCCGTGACATCCTTTCCAGTCACAGGATCGTCTTTGTCAATCCAGAGATTGATAATAGGCTTTCCCCCCATGATCACCGTACTCTTGGGGATGTCGGTGCACGTTCCCTGACTGTTATTGGCGTAGCTCTTTACATTAATGAAGAACCCAGTGTTTTGGTACGCAATCTGTGCCGTGGTAGTGCTTGCCAGTTCAAATACAGTTGTATATGATTTTTCCTCTAATCCCGTAATCGTGCACGAAGCGGACTGAAAACCTCCTGGACTGATGGTGGAGGCGCCCGTGCACGTCAATTCCGGCTCCCCGGACGCGCTTCCGGGCTCTTTCATTCGTACGATGAGAGTACCATTCTGGGAAGTGCTTGTGCTGTTTCCTATGATGGAAGTGAATGTGATACTGGAGGCATCGTTGAATGCATACCCTAGTTGGTTGAATCCAATAAACCCATTGGGAATGGGGCTGGTATTTTCGAAAGTGTCCGAACCTGGCTGCGCAGCAGGATTATTGGGGCAGTCAAACGCGTACTGATTTGCGGCCAAAAAGTCTTCTAGTGTTTTGACGCGTTTCATTAAATCAATGTTGAATTGGGTGGCATCGCAGAAAATTCCATTGGGGTTAGTAGCATCGCACGCGTAAATGGGAATTCCTGTCGTATCATTCCAATTCCAATTGAATGCGACGTGGGGAAGGGTTCCTTTGCCCGTGGACCCTAACGTGCTTCCCGCGAGGCAGGAAACGCTGTCGAAGGTGAGGGAAGGAAGGGTCTGGTCTATTTCCTGCGTTTTGAATTTTACATGGAAGGGTTCGGCATTGATTCCATCATCGCTGGTGGGACTGCAATTTCCGGGAGTGAGGTGGAACGGTCCGAAGTGGGAGCTATGACACGTGACGCTGGCGTTTCCAGAATGAGCAGGATCCCCATTCGTATGAATTTTGGACACGAGGGTCATGACTCCAAACAATGGGTTAGGGTTGGAATATCCGGTCTTGTTTTCAACGGTGAGTCCAACAGTCTGATACACGACTTCGTCCTTTTCAAATATGTTGGAGACATCCGTCACCCACTCCGCCCCCACGTGGGGGTTTGCGTTGTCAGAAAGAGTAACGTTAATCGCATCCGGGGGCAGCTTGTCCTGATTCTCTCCCCCCGCGAGGTTGATGACGTAATCCATTAGCACTTGCGTCAACTCATCATCGCAGGGATCTTCCCCAAACAATTCGTCAAAGACGATGGCTAACAATATTCCTATTCCCAAACAGACGGGGCACCATCCCAATCCAGGGATAAGACTACTCAAAATGGGGCCGATTGGATTCGCCAATGCAATGATTTGGGCAATCGCCACTCCCGTCTTAACATTGCTTCCGAGCGAATCAGAAAACCCTTCTTCAGACGCCGTTCCCCAATCACAGACGCTCGCGGTCACTTTTACGGGCTCCTGCAAAAGTTTGTTCGTGACGGTAGCGGAGTCTTTGGCTCCTTTTTGGTAGAGGGTAAAGGCCGCTTTGTCCAAGTCAAATGCGTAACTCGAGTCACTGTGAATGCGCGTCTCAAGCGAGGCGACGCGCTGGAAACTCGTTCCGGGAACCCGCGCATCGATGGTAATGTCATACGTTCCGGGAAGGGTTCCCCCTCCCCTCTCCACGGTAATAGTCTTGCTGCTCGCTTCCAAATTAGTAATGGTGTATTGCGAGAGGTACAATCGTCCTTCGGGCGCCCCCCCTGAACAATTGGAATTGGTAGCCCCCGCACACAATACGATGTCTACGGGCACATTTCCACAGTTGTCCGTGTTTATTTCAAATTGAACATCATCTTCGTCCGCGTCCATGGTCAATCCCGCTTCAGGTTCAGGGTCAATCACGATGCACGTTTCCAGGTTGGTTACTTTTATTTTTACGTCAAACGTTTTCTGCAGTGTGATGGGCTGGTTGGGCGTGCCCAATTCTCCGGCGATGGTAACCGTGAATTCCGCGGTTTCTCCAATGTTTCCTGGGAAGGGGGTGAAAGTCAATATGCTCTCATAAATAGTTTCCTCCACCGGCTTGAACTCTCCAAATAATGTGACAAAGCTCCCGTTTTTCAGCACTTCAACGCTCTGCTGGCTCGCTTCGATGTCGGTGACGGCCAATTCCACGTTTCCAATGGGGTTGCTTTTCCACACGAGCTTGGCTTTAAGATTTTTCATGGGAAAGGGCTTTCCCCCGCTTTGGCAGGTGTTGGCGATTTGGAATGGTGTTTGGTTTTGGGAGTCAAAAGCCGTAGTTTGCAAATTTCCACTGGCGGGAGTTCCCGAGAGTTGAATGGCATCATTGTCACAACTCCCAACAACCTTAATTTGTACGTTCAATGGGACGTTCTGCACCCATTCCTGTTTGGTGCTGACGGATTGGAACGTGAAAAGGACGTTTCCGTTCACGTTTTTGCCAGAAATGACATTCACGCTAGGGGATGTGGCGGCTTTCACTTGGATGGTTTCTGTTTCCCCCGAATCAAGGGAGGTGACCCCCTGGTATTGCTGAATGTAATTCTGCATTTCCCCATTCGACAACAATCCTTGGAATTCTCCCGTCACAATGGCTTTGCTCAAAAGTAAATTTTCCTGGGAAAGATTGGTGATATCCAATGGCAAAAATTGGTCGGTGTTAGGGGCATTGGGCAGTGAGAATGTCAATTGAGCCGGAGAAAATTTCACAATGTTTTCATCCACCACAATCTCGATGGGAATAGACTCATATCCCCCCTTCACGGCGTCAAAAATGAAATGGGTTTTGGGAAGCGAAGCGGGGGCAATGATGGTGGTTTTTCCCGTTATTTCAGTGTATTTTTTACTCACAAATTGTTTATTTTTGTTGGGGTCTATTTTGAGGAGCGTTACTAGGGCATCCTGCACATCAAATCCTTTTTCGTCGGTAACGTGAATGTCAAACTGTGTGGGGGTGAATGCGGCGGCAGTCTGGGGGGTGATGCTGAGTGAAAGCTGCTGGCCGGTCTTTACTTGGGATTGCACCACTTCTTGAAAGACAATTTCCCCATCGCTAATGAGCTGCACCACGATGTTCGTGGGACCGGGCTTTTTGGGAATGAATGAATAGTCCGCGGAGACGGTTTGGTATTGCTCCATTTTTCCTACGCTCAACCCCTGCCCTTCTCCCCCCGGCACGTCGCTGGTTGAGATTCCATCAGCAGTAATGACCTGCCCGCTCGTTCCAATGACCGTGTATGAAGTAATCGTGGCTTCCTCGCTTGGAACCGTTCCATCATTCGAAAAGAAAACACGGAGCTTAGGGTTTTCATAGAGTGTGGGGGAAGAAGAGGTCAAGACAAAAGAGTAGGTGTGAGGTTTGTTGACCGATAGATTGTATGGGGGTCCTTCCACCAATAACTCGTCCTCCTCATTCAGGACGTTTTCTCCTGAGTAGCAAAAGGTTTCATCGCACACAATGGGCTTTCCACTGAAGTATATTTTTTGGTAGGTTTCGGCATACTGTCCTTCTTTCCCTGTGGCTGAGGCGCTCTTTCCCAACACCGTGTCTTGCGGGTCGCGCAGCCAATCACTATCATCGACGACCCACCCCCGGTAATGAATGGTCAGGGGCTCTAACTTTCCCGTGGTTTCTTTGGGACGAATGGATATGCCTACCTCGTATACTCCGCTCTCCACGTTGGACCATTCGGCATTGACCCATTTGGAATTTCCGCTCGAAAGGTTTTCTTGGTCTGCATCATACCCCTGCTCGGGCTGATAACTGGTTCCTTTTAAAACACTCGCTGCGGGGGCGTTGACTCCCACGATTTCCAATCCATCATTCTCAAGAAGCGTTTCGTCTCCCACCCGCACATGAATTCCGGCGGAGTCCGGGTTCACCACGGTGGGTATTTGGAGATTAAAAATCGCCCAATAGGTTTTTCCATTCTTAATCTCTTTGGCGGAGAGATTGGTTAGAGGGTCTTTCACATCCACGAATAATAAACGCGGGGTGTTCCCAAGGATGGTCTTGGAAAGGGCGATGGTGAACGTCTCTGTTTTCCCGGGGTTCAATTGGCGGGACATGCTCGTAAACATGGAATACCCGCTCCCGGAGACCCGCACGTATATTTTTCGATCGGCTTTGAACGTTTTAGCAGCCACTCCCAACCCGTCGGTTTGTACCACACACTTTCCTACTACACATTCGTCCGTTCCATCCGTCAAATATTCAACATTGGCAAATGGAATGGGCGTTCCGTCTGCGTCTTTCACGATTACTTGCACGCTTGACAATCCAATTTTAAGTACAAGGCTTGCTTCCGCAGGAACGTTTTTTTGGGTAATAAAAGGAGTGGAATCGCTCGGCCCTGCGGGATATTTAGTGGCGCGGCCAAAATAGGTTCCACTTTGTATCCCGGTAAACGAAGCGTTTCCGTTTGAGTCGGTTATTTTGGGTTGGTACGCATGGG
>JAGVNS010000147.1 GCA_020053155.1 Nitrososphaerota archaeon | reverse complement strand
TTTCACGGAGAACCACCTCGAATGGTTTCTCCCAACCCCGGCAGGCTCAAACCGGCCGGGGTTTATAAACAGCCCCAAAAAAGACTTTCAACAGAGCCCGTCGGCCCACCAACGCGCTCATCACGTCACCTTTAATTTTTCAAATTCTTTTTTGTTGGCTTGGACTTTTTCGCTGGATAAGTGTTTTCGCGCGGGAGCGAGCACTTCCGCAAGGGCGGCTCCTAATCCATTTTTCAAATCCATGGGATGGAGTTTTCCGCTAACAAAATCGGCTTCCAATTCTGAATAGGTTTTGTAGGTTACGTTTCCCCCAAACTTTTCCTGCCGCTCCATTTTCAATTCTTTCACGAAAGGAAAAACCAGGTGTTCGGCCCAATCCAATACGGGGTTGTAGCTCACGTCCTTTTCCACGCAAAAAGCGGCATTGATTTTTTTCTTTATTTCTTCGGGAGAATCATCCAAAAATACCGCGCTCCCATGAACGGATTTGCTCATTTTCATGGCAGAGCGCATTTCTCCCAATTTTTCGGCCGGAATGGGCCAGAGGGGCGGCTTTTGCAAGCCCATGACTAAGTGATGATGCAACGCGATGGGAGAGATGTTTTTTCCTTGATGCGTTATTTTATGGTATTGGAGTTTGGTTGCCACTTCGCGCATAATGACATGGGCTTTGCGCTGGTCCATTCCCGCATGGGAAAGGGTTATTTGCTGAAAAAAAATATCCGCTACCTGCATGGCGGGGTAGAGGAGCTTGGCAAAGTCGAGGTTTTCCCCTTCTTTTCTACCCATGATGGTAATGGAGCGCTGCATGCGCGAAAGGGTGGTGTGCTTGGCCACGTCTACAACGGTTTCCCAATACTCATCTTGATTATGATAAAGCTCACTTCCCAACACCCAATCAATTTTGTGCGTATCCGTGCCGGTTATTTTAGCTCCGGCAACAAAACAATCGGTAAAATACCCTCTGGCCGCCTCTTGAATGGCCGATTTTTCCCCCCCCAATTTGTCATTAATCCACGTGTGCCAGTCCGCCAAAAAGATTTGGCATTTGGCCCCCGCTTCTTGAAAATTTTGAATGTGGCGCAAGGTTTTGATGACCGACCCAATGTGGGGTTGGCCTGAAATCTCAAACCCAATGTAGTGTTTCAATGGAAGATTGGTATCAAATGCCCGAACCAAATCCTCACGCGTAAGAACTTCTTCCAACCCCTGCGTCAGTTGTTGGACTTTGGTTTCGGTGGTCATAGGTACGCTAAAAAGCAGGGGGAATGTTAAAAGCTTGCCTTAGTGGCTAAAAAAAGAAGAAATGGATAGAGAATCATTCGTCGTCTTCGAATGATTCTTCATCCTCATCCCCATCCTCATCTTCTCCCCAATCGGGTTCTTCTTCCGATTCCCCTTCCGGCTTTTCCTCTCCGCCGTCTTCACTGCTTTCATCCCCATCCTCGAGGCGCATACTAAAATTTTCGTGCAACATCATGGTGTATTCACCCTCCCCACTTGGAAGTATGCTCATAGGTTTATCCAACCATTTAAAAATGCGAGGGTAGACCCCCCTCAACTCGTTATGTTTTAGTTCAATTATAGGACGTGCATGGTTCCAAATTTTCCAGTGGAAAGCTGCAACTGTCCTTTGTATTCGGACACCCACCCATTTTCAATCCTGACTTTCTGTCCCTCTTTGACCTGGTCAATCTGCTCATTCCAAAGGGATAACTGCACTTCCCCGGTTTCGTCCTTTCCTTCGGCGCTGCACACCTTTCCCTGTCCTTTGGCGGAGGCAAATTCTCTGGTTTCTCCTATGGAAACAATCTCCAATTCAATGAAAACGTTCCCCATGCGGGGGCGCAATTGCTTGACTTTCATTAGTTCAGCCATGATTCTCGTTCTCCCAAATCCCATTTAATAGGCATATCCAACACCCAAACCCATTAAAAACGATGGGAGAGAGGGGGCCTAAAAAATCATTTTTAAGGAAATGGGAGGTAGTCATGGTACCTAAAAAAAGAGTGGAGGAATGAGCAATGACAATGGTTGGACAAAAGGCCCCTGAATTTGACAGTATGGCCTATGTAAACGGACAATTCAAAAAAGTGGCTTTAAAAGAATACAAAGGAAAGTGGGTGGTGCTATTCTTCTACCCCCTTGACTTTACATTCGTGTGCCCCACCGAAATACGAGGGTTTGCCAAAAATGAAGAAGAATTCAAAAAATTAAACGCCCACATTGTGGGAGCGAGCACGGACTCGGAACACTCACACAAGGCATGGATGGAACGCGATTTGCCCGAAGTTAAATTCCCCATTCTCGCGGACACCAATCATCACGTTTCCCGCTCATTCGGCGTTTTGAAAGAGGACCAAGGAATTGCGTACAGGGGAACGTTCCTCATTGACCCGGACGGATACATTCGATACGAAGTGGTATCGGACTTAGACGTGGGTCGTTCTGTGAAAGAAACGTTGCGCGTATTACAAGCATTCCAAACCGGCGGATTATGTGAAGTGGATTGGTCACCCGGAATGGACAATTTGAATAAGAAAAAGAAGTGATTATTTTGAAGAATGGGGAGAAATCCCCATCATTTCTATTTTTTAGCAAACTCACCTCTTTTTAAGAAAGAAAAATGCCGCGTTTGTATGATTAAAGTAGTTGCGTTCGATAACGACTGCGTGCTTTCTAAAAGTGACATGCTCGCGTTTGTTTCAAACAAAATAGGAAAGAAAAAAGATGGAAAATTTTGGGAGAAAAAATATCACGAAGGGCTGGCCGCTACGAAAAGCGATGCGGAAAGAGAAAAGGTCGCATTGAGATGCTTGAAAGGAAAATATTCCATGGTTAAAGGATTGGATTTGAAAACGTTGAAAAAAATCTGCGCAAAAATTGAACTAACCAAAGGGGCAAAACAATGCATCGATGCATTGCGAAAGAAAAAAATAAAAGTAGTCGTAGTTTCGGCCACGCTGCTCCCCATTGCCAATCTCTTTGCACAAACGCACGGACTGAAAATTGACGCA
>JAGVNS010000113.1 GCA_020053155.1 Nitrososphaerota archaeon | reverse complement strand
AGGAATCCCAAAAAACGTCCAAGAACTAAAACAAGACCGGCGACCTTTCATCCGCCGGTCCTACAGACCGGCGGTATTCCCGGTCGCATTAGATAAACTGCTTTTTGGAAAAGGAGAACTTTCCCCGTCCTTTTTCAGACGAAAAAACGCGATGCAACTCAAATCAATGGTTCACAAAGCCCCATTGTTACAAAAATATGCACACGATATTGAAGAATGGGCAAAGAAACGAGTAAATAAGATGGGGGGCATGGAAAAACAGGGAATGTATGTCAATCGAACCCGCCACCCTATTGGTAAAACCCTTGAAACCATGCGTTTGCTTGCTGATTATTTAGAAAATGGCGCACACGCTGAATTGGAACGTAGGAAAAAGTCCGACTAATTCCTCGGCCCGTTCCACTTTCCACTTTTAACGCGTTCCATGGCAATGCGCATGGCCGCATCGCGGGGAGATAAATGCGTACGGTCCATTTCTTTGAAGAGCAGGTTTACGTTTTTCTTTATTTTACTTTCTACCATGCGGAACATTTGAGGAGGCTTCCCGCCAATGTGTTCTACATACGAAGAAATAACTCCCCCGGCATTGGCCACAAAGTCGGGAATGATGAGCGTTCCTCGGGCATGCAAACGGTGCTCCACTCCCGGACTCATGGAGATGTTGCTCCCTTGCACGACTAATTTGTGCTTGACCTGGTTTACATTCTGCATCGTCACCAAATCCGGAATGGCGGCCGTAACCAACACGTTGGCGGGTGCCGTAAGAATGTTGTTCCCCTTGCGCGCATGCTTTCCGCGGTAACGCGTAACGGAGCCAAATTCCTTTTTCACGTTCATTAATCGTTCATAATCCAATCCGTGCGTGTCGATGATGACACCCGACGAATCCGATACCGCCGAGACGGGAACCCCCCACTGGGACAAATACTGGTGGACAAACGTGCCCACGTTCCCATACCCTTCAATGGCAACGCGGGCATCCGAGGGGTTCATCCCCAGGTAATTCAACGCCAGCATGGTCGAATGAGCCACCCCAAATCCAGTGCTTCCCAACTCGTGAGGAATGCCTCCCATGCGAGAAGGTTTTCCGGTGCAGACTTTTCGCGATCCGGCTGCGATGGCAATTTGACCCATTTCTTTTTCGGTCGTGTTAATGTCCGGTCCTGCCACATACAAACTGGGAGCGATTCCTTTCAGGGCGCGGCCGAAGGCTTCAATCAATTGTTTCTTTTTTTGAGGAGTGAGTGTTTTTGGATCGGCAAAAATTCCGGCCTTGGCTCCGCCAAACGGCAAATCGGCCATGGCATTCTTCCACGTCATGGTTCGCGCCAATCGCATGACTTCGTTTTCACTCACACTTCCCGTCATGCGAATCCCGCCCTTTCCCACCCCACGACGCGTGTTGTCAATGACAATAACCCCTTTCATTCCCGACTTTGGATCGTACACGCGAATTATTTTTTCTGGACCAAACGCATCGAATGCGGGCATAAAACGTACCACCTTTACTGGGAAAAAAATTGGAGTTTAAAAGCCTCATTTTAGCTATAAATCAAGGTCAGGCAATGTTGCTTGCTCCCCATAATTCTTTTGCTGCTCTAAATGAGGATAAAAGTTCAGGGCCTCTTGGAATCGTTGAAAATCCAATGGCGTCGTATCCTCCCTCAATTTTATTTTTCCATTCCAAACATTTCGAGCGATGGCCCGCGAAACTAAGTCCACCCAGTTTGGGAAATGAGGTTCGATACCCCTTTCAGCTTTGGGATGCCCAATGAGCTTAATGATCCAACCCAATTTGAGCGGTTCGCCTTCACGAGAGTAATCTATTTGAGCGCCTCCACAAGGAAACCAGCGACCCGATTGTTTGCTATATTGCCCACTGCTACGGTAGAAGAAGAGTCGTTTTCCATTGATGAAAACACAGACAAATGCACGGGCAGGGTGCTTGGGAGTGTTACCAAATGGATTCAAAATTCCAGTTGATAAGATTCTAACAGTAACTTTATCTGAAAGCTTCATCGTGATTGGTTTTCGGAAAAGAGTGCGAATGAGTTGATGATGCGCACGTTTGGCAACCAAGTGCTGGCGAAGGGTTTCTTTTTTACTGTCTTTCTTTTTCTTTTCTAAGAAGCGCTTGAACGCTGCCTCGTGAAAATCGTATTCATCCATTTCGTCAAATGGGGTTTCGTGTATTGACATGCCTCTTTCTATTCTGCGCTTGAAATCCCCCGCCACGTCTCTTGGCTGCCCCCAGCGCTGCCCTTCTCTCGCTTCTCGAAGTTCTTCTTTTGCCTCTTCGTCGAATTTTAGTCCAGTCACATCAGGTCCCTTTTCAACGAGTGAACTGCGCGCGAGACGATTTCTCCCTTTTCTTTGTCCCAAAAGAAGTTTTTCGACGATGGCGGGATCACGGCGAAATGTCCCGAGACGCAATTTTCTAGGTTTACGTTGAGACCTGACCCCATATCTTGGTTGCTCTGGCATTACCGGAATACGATGCGATGGAATTAATACTTGCCTTTGGCAATATGCGTTTTTCCCAGGTTTTTTGCGGAAAATAGCGCCAAGAAAAATGAAAAAGAACTTTGTTGAGCAAAAAAGCTGAATTAGTACTTGCCTTCCGCGTGCATCTTTTCCAGGTACCATTCGGCTTCCAGGGCGGCCTGGCAACCCGTTCCTGCGGAAGTAATGGCTTGCTTGTAACGTGGGTCCATTACATCACCGGCTGCAAAAATCCCGGGTTGAGAGGTTTTGACCCCATTGGCTTTGATGAATCCTTCTTCCGTCAACTCCACTAAACCACTCAAAAATTTGGTGTTTGGAATGTGACCAATGGCGAGAAATACTCCGTCCGTGGGAATGAGGGTTTCTTTTCCCGTATTCACGTCCTTGACGGTGAGACCATTCACAAACTTTTCTCCTTTCACTTCTATTGGAGCCGTGTTCCACATCACGGAAATTTTATCCGTGAGTTTGAGCACGCGGTCCTGCATGATTTGGGAGGCCTTGAATTCGTCGCGACGGTGGACAATCGTGACTTTTTTGGCAAACTTGTACAAGGCCATGCTCTCTTCCATCGCCGCATCCCCCCCACCAATCACAACCGTATTTTTGTTTCGGTACAATGCCGCATCGCACACGGCGCACGTGCTTAAACCACGGCCCAAAAAATTGGATTCGCCAGGAATGCCAGTCATACGCGCGGAAGCCCCCGTACTAATGATGAGCGTGCGGGCTCGAAACATTTCATTTTCAGATGTTTGAATTTCAAAACCGTTGGGAATTTTCTTAACACTACTAACTTGGGCATTTTTGTATTCGGCCCCAAACTTTTGGGCCTGTTTCTTTGCATTATCCACCAAATTGGGGCCTTGTATTCCCTCGGGAAAACCAGGAAAGTTTTCCACCAAGGTAGTGAGGCTCAATTGGTCGGGATTGTCTCCAGATAATATGAGCGGTTGCAAGGATGCGCGGGCCGTATACAATGCGGCCGTGTGGGCGGAAATCCCTCCTCCGATGATAATCACATTTCGAAAATCCAGATTCATATCTCCTCTTTCATGAAACGCATTATATACATTCCGCTAAACTACGGCGGGCTGAAGCCCGCCGGGTTTTGTTTCCCGTGAACGGCTTGCCGAGAACAACCGATTCATTGTCCCTTTCAAAAAGGCAGGGTTCTCGGCAAGGGTTCCT
>JAGVNS010000052.1 GCA_020053155.1 Nitrososphaerota archaeon | reverse complement strand
TTCACTCAAGCGCTTTGAGATTTGCTTGTTTTTGCCCGGCTCGGTTTTAACCAAAACGAAAACGGGCTTGGAAAAACCAAGCACGTCCAAGTTTAATTCCGCAGAAATGGAATGAATAACTCCCTGTCGCTTCAACCGTTCAAACCGTTTTTTGATAGCAACGTCCGTAAGATTGGTTTCCCGTGCCAATTGAGAGAAAGAAGCCCGGCCATCTTCGAGGAGGCGGCGCAGCACCAGCAAATCGATTTTATCCAGGGGAGCCATGAATAGGTAATGGGGCGCGCGATATAAAATGGTTTGGATACCAAACAACCTTTTGCCAAAAGGTTAGCTAAAATGAGTTAGAAGGTCATAAATGGCCTTCTGGTACCCAAAACCCAGCATTAAAAACCAAACCAACCAGCCATAGAGCGTGAGTAATACCCTCAAAATTCAAAAAAAAACAAACAGAAGCTATTCCCGCCTCCAAGAAAAACTAGAGCACGCGGTGGAAAAAAGAATTCCAAAAGAGAAAATGGTTGGCGTCTGTTTTTCAGGCGGATTGGATTCGGGAACGCTGGCGCAGGTGATTCGTAAATTCTCTACCAAAGCCGTGTTGGTGGTGGTTGGAACTCCTGGAAGCGTGGATGTTGGCCGTGCCGAATTCTGGTCCAAAAAATGGAAAATGAGACTCGTGAAGAAAGAGCTTTCTCCTGAAAAAATAAAGGAAAACTATGCACTTGCGGGAACAATACTAGAAAAAAAAGACCACATTCAGCAAACGCTTGGAGCAGTCAACCTCTCCATTGCCCAACTCGCGCATGAGAACGGAATCAAGACGCTGTTTGTGGGTTCCGGAGCGGACGAGCTCTTTTGCGGGTATGGCGCGTTTGAAAAGTGCCGAAACAACCCCATCGAATGCGAACGGCTGCGAAAGGAAAAGGTGGAGAACGTGGAAGCGCACGATGTCATGCGCGAGAAAAAATGCGCCGACCATTATGGAATCACCCTCCACGCACCCTACTTGGATGCAGAATTCGCAAAGGAAGCGCTGAAAATTCCGGCCATCCAAAATTTGCAGGGAAAATATGGGAAATGGAGAAAAAACGCATTACGAACGCTCGCGGAAAAAATGGGCGTGCCCGAGGAAATCGTTACCGCCCCCAAAAAAGCCATGCAGTATGGGAGCGGGGTAGCAAAGGTCGTGAAGAAGGCTAGTATGAACGGTTTGCATCCTGCTTAATGTAAGGGGGAATGGGAGAGTTGGCCTCTTTTCCAAGCGTATCAAACACGTTCACGTCGCACACACCAATGCCGGATGAATATACTTGCACGTCTTTCCTGAAAACAAAAGGGTGCTGAATATTCAAATCCACGTTTCCGATTGAACGAATGCAGGTGAGTATGGCATAGGCGCGCGCATCATCTCCAACTTGGGGGAAGGAAAATCCTTCAAGGGCCGATTGCAAATCCGCACTCAGCACGGCTCGACAATCAACCCCGTATTTCTTGAGTTGAATATACACCGCATTCCAATAATTGTTCACTTCCACCGAAAAATCGGTTGGTGCTGTACACGCGTGACTGGAATCGTTGGAAACCACTTGCTGCGCCATTGCATCGGCAGCGAAATTGGAATAGGCATTCCGTGCCAATACCCAATCACGGGAAAGGAGCTGCTGAACCATGACCACGTCTCCGGCTTCAAATGTGGCCGCGTTTCGGCCGGATTGGGTGTAGAGGAGAGAGATGAGGAGGAGAACGCCCAACAACGCCACAAAGGCAGAAAAGAATCCCCTCATTCAGGAAACCTCCACACAATTCTCTTGCGTGACCCAGCTTGCATCATCCAGAGGATCAAGCGGCGCGGTGTCAACGCGGGGACGGAAGCCCGTATCGCACGCATATTGGGGGGGAAGGGGCGGGGTAAGCACCGACGCAGGGGCGCCGTAAAACCACATCATCGTCGCGTCCTTGGCCAGGATGCGGCCCGTGACTAAAGTAGGGGGGAAAGGAAAATCGACCGATTGGATGAGAATGAGAAAGAGAAGCACTACCCCCGCGGCCGCCAATGCCATGTCCAACGAAAAAACAAATCCGCGCATTTCAAGACCTCCATACTGAAATGGTGATGTCGGATAAATACGAAGCGACGCACGACCCGTCTAAACAATCCCTAAATGCAATCGTTCCCGCATGAGTGGGAAAGACGAACATCTTTCGCGTGATGCTGGCAAAGGGAACATCGGGGGAAAGGAGAGAAGTATCCAATTGCAGGGGATTTCCTTCCACGGCTCCCGAAACGTTCATGGAATATCCGGGCGGAAGCCCCAGCGAGGCAGGAGAAAGAGTCCCGTCCCGGTCAATGAAACAATTCTCCATCCACGACAAATCATTGTCATAAGACCACCCCCTCCCTTGAGGCCCCGTAAACGTATTTTCAAAGTTGGGTCCGCAACGAATGTTTTCCGTTCCAAGAGGATTGGTTGTTTGAACCAGGAGATCGGCCTTGCTTGCAAGGGCATTGGAAGCAAACAATGCCACTTGCTGCAGTTCGCGGGCATTGCGTTCTTGTTGAGACGAAAAAACGTGCAATTCCGTCTGACTCAAAATGAGGCCCAATGCCAGCGTGAACAATACCCCTGCCAACACCGCATCTAGGGACCAGAGCTGACCTTTTGTCCCATTCATGGAAGACTCTCCAATGAAACAGGGGAACTGCACCCATCCACGTTCAACGAATGATAGAGTTCAAACCCTTGGGGGGGGTAAAAGGGATGAACGGATTGCACGGCTGTCGAAAGGCCTACATCGGAACCCTCCACGCGCAAGGAAATGGTATTTTGATCCCAGTCTGTGATAATACTACACGGAACCCCTTGCGGAAACTCAAAGGCACGAATGGAAAATGGGGAAAGGGCACCGCTGCCACGGGTGAATGAATTAACCGTTGTGACCAGCGTGGAAGAGAGACCCAGCGCGGTAGGATACGATTGGGGGGCATGATAGGGAAGCATGGCGTTGGAAAGGAACAATGCAATAAGGTTTCCGCTTTCATGAAGCTGCTGGTGAATGCCTATTTCTTTTTGCGTAGAGGTGTACGTTTGAACGACCGTAGAGAGCGCACTTCCTATAACCAAGACCAGTATGAAGGCCATCATCAAATCCAGGGCCGCCTGCCCACGCGCATGCATACGCCAACCAAAAATTCCACGTTTTTAATGATTCCCAAAAAAGTGCTATTCCACGACCACAACGGGAAGCGGCTTCCCATCTGATCCATACGCACGGAAAAGGGAAAGGGCGTACGGGTACCCCAAAATCAGATGAATCGTGCCCAAGCGCGCAAAAGCGTTTTTGTCTGCGGAAGAAGATTGAACGGAAGGGGAGGGGTGCGAATGCACCGTTCCTACTATCAAATCATCGAGCGGAATCAAGTCGGTGCGAAGCTGGGAATGCACCCTCCCGTATTCCGCGGGAATGACGACAAACTCGCTCACCAAAAAAGGGTCATGGGGGGAAACGCCGAGCATGGCGATGAACTCGTTGGGATAGACGTGGCGGGCGGCCATCATGACGTCCGACAATAGGCTCTTTTTTATTTTCCATCCCTGCATGGGAGAAATGAATACGCATTCCCATCATAAACACTATGCGTAGAACCAAACAAGGGAAGGAATCAACATCACCAAGCCAAGGGAAGGGGGAAGGTGCATTTGACGCAACATCTGGGAAACGCAAAATGCTAAAAGCATCGTTCCAAGCGAGAGCCATCCGCCCAAGAGGAGAAACATCCCGGCATAAAAAAAAGAAATCCAAATTGTATCCACGCGAAAAAGGGCATTGGGAAAAAGACGGAACAGGCAGAGAACGAGGATGAATGAAACCCCGAGCCAACATAAGATGATGGCCCATGATGGAAGGGCGTCCATCACCAAGAAAGCGGCAGGAGCACTCCGCACTTTCCCAGAAATCGCCACAAACCCCAGACTGAACACGAGATTGGAGACGGCAAGAGAAACGGAAGGTCGGACGGAAAACCAAAAAAGAGAAATGAGCCCGGGACCAAATCCGGGAAGGAGACCCGCCGCCACCCCCACCAGGGCGTCACGCACGAGCACACCCCACGATTCATGGGAGGCAGGGTCGCGAGAAAAAGGGTGTTCATCCAATCCAAAAAAACCAATCAAGAGTGCAGGAAGAGCAAGGGGGACCGTCCAATGCTTCAAGGACAACCATCCCACGCTCAAGCAAACGATTAATCCAAAAAAAAGAAGGGGTTTAGGATAATGAAAAAAGAGGAGAAGGAGGACAAGAAGGAATAACAACAAAGGAGCCAAAACCCCTTCCACTAACACGAGGTGCGGTACGAAAAATGGGGAGAAAAATAATCCCAACAGAGCGACAGCCCACCCCACCACCAAC
>JAGVNS010000118.1 GCA_020053155.1 Nitrososphaerota archaeon | reverse complement strand
TTATGCCGGTCGGCCCGCCAACAGCGGGCCGAGATATATGCGCGATTTATCACCAACAACCTCAAATTAGTCGAAAAAAGAGAGACTTTCAACTAAGCCGGGGGAGCGTATCCCCCTTAAGTGCACCAAAAAAAATTTTCCCTAGCTTTTTATCCATTTGTATTGGCACCTGAGGGATGTCGTTCAAGGTTTATTATTTTGTTTGTTTATACTTTATCGATATGAGTGGGAAAAAGAATCAGGAGGAAGTCATTCAAGGAATTAAGACATCCCTGAATATTTTTCGAGAAGAAATGCGGATTATTTTTCAAAATGAAAACAAGTCTAACGTGCCCGATATACGCGGCCCGCTTTAATATTTTTCAAACTTTGGGTAAAGTCAACGATGAATTGTCGATCCATTTGGGCTTTTTTCATTAGCGCGTTATATTCTTTTTTGGTGATGCTTATGGTAGATGGCATTGACGCTCATTCCCCTTCCAGATGATGATCCGGTAACGTTTTTACATTGATCAAATTAGGAGTGAATCGTCCAGGCTGAACATCGTAAAGAGCTTTGGCTAGCTTTTTCAATTGTTTCTCATTTTCCTTCGCTTTTTTTTGGAGTTTTTGGTATTCTCTAATAGAAAGAGTTATCATAAAAGGCATATACCACGATAGAGACTATTTTCTTAATAAGCCTAGCGAAAATTTTTAGGTTTACAGTATATCCGGCACTTCATTGGGGTCGAATAGATTGCGCGTTCCAAAGCAGGTGGGATAATCGGGACAGCGCCAGAATCCCCCATTTTTTCCTGTGGTCAAAATCATTTTACAATCGCAGTTGGGGCAGATGGGGGTGTCAGTGGGAACGGTCTGATGAATGTCGCACGAAGGGAGTTTAAGCGTGTTTTCAAACGTGGCTTTTTTTCCGCAAACGACGCATTTAGGGATGGTTTTGACAAGTGTTTTACCAACCGCATGCATAATCACTAATTATAGTGAAAAGGTGTTTTAAATGGCTCGTTTGAGGGGGGTATTCCCTCTATTATTGATTTAAAGCCCTCCATTTTCTACCATTCCTATGACTGTCCTTTCCCATTCTCCAAAAGAAAAGCCTTTGGCCAAAACCATGGTTGTTTTTTCCCTGGAAGACGTGCTCATTCCAGGGACTTGCGAGCCTGAGTTGGATTCCCGAATGGTAAAAAAATGGCTTTCCTCCCTGCAGGCATACGCCCAAAAGCATCCCCCCCTTCATGCCTATATCGTTTCTGGTTTTACCCAATCGGTGTGCAACAAAAAAATGAATGAGTTTGGGTTGAACCCCTTTTTTTCCCCCGAACGGGTATTTGGGGTGAATGAAGCCTATCTTTCCAAAATGGAGCCCGTTGACCTTGAGAGATATTCCCAGCGGTGCGAAAATGACCCATATTGTAAAGATGAGTATTTCCGTCAAGTCCAGATGATGGAGTTGATGAAGCGTGAAGGACAAGACGCCTCTAAACTGGTGCTGGTGGGGCGTGATTATTGGTTTGACGGGTTCTACACCAGGCGTTTTTCTAATGTGGATGTGGCATTCATTGAGAGTGCCTTATCCTCGCGCGGGAAGCCCATGGACGAACGCATGGAAGGATTGTGGTATATCGACCGCACGTGGGGGAAGCTCAAAAAAATAATTGAGGGAAAGGTTCCCACTCCCAACTATGCCCCCCTCGACGCTTATGTAAACATAACGATGACGCAGGAGTTGTTGGGAGGAAAAGGGATTCCAAGCCTCAAAAGGGTCGTTATCCAACGAAAAAAAGAGGATTCGGGGTTTGATTTTACTTCGCTTTCCAAGTGACTGACTTTTTTTGGGGGGGACTCTCTTAAACCTTAGCGTCTATTAGCATCTCCATTCCTTTTCGGGTTTTTTCATGAAAAGTCCGTTTGCTATCGAAAAAGTCCGGGCGCGTCTGATTTATGACTCGAGGGGCTTTCCCACGATTGAAGTGGAGGCTGTTTCAGGTTCTTTTTCCTCCAAAGCATGCGCTCCTGCGGGAGTAAGCAAAGGGCGTTTTGAAGCGCATGATTTGCGCGACGAGGAAAAGGCATTTTTGGGGATGGGGGTCCAAAAGGCCATCCGTATGGTAAACGGTCCCATCCATTCCGAAATAAAAGAAATGAACGCCACGGCGCAAGGGGAAATAGACAAGGCCCTGATTGAACTGGATGGTACGCCCAACAAATCAAAATTGGGAGCCAATGCCCTGATTGCCTCCTCCATGGCCGTGGCGCGATTGGGGGCGATGGTGCAGGACAAGCCGCTCTACCAGCATTTGCACGAGCTTTCGTTTGCGGGAAAATCATCCAAAGGGGTTACGCTTCCTTTTCCCCTCATTCATTTGATTAATGGGGGGAAGCACGCGGGAACGGAGCTTCCTTTTCAAGAGTTTTCATTGGAAACGCCCAAAGCCAAGACGATTGAGCAATCCCTCCAAATCAGCAGTGAGATTTACCAAACGCTCCGCGCGCACATCATCAAAAAGTTTGACATGCGCGCCGCGAACGTGGGGGAGACGGGTGGATTCGCCCTGCCCACGAAAGAGGTTCGGGTGGCATTGGATTCCATCATGGATTCCTCCAAAGAGTTGGGGTATGAGAAGCAAATCAAGATTGGATTGTCCATTGCCGCCTCTCACATCCGGAGAAAGGGGCAGTATTACATCGAGGATAAACCCCTCACGCACAGGCAGTTGGTTAATTATTACGCCAATCTCGTGGCGCAGTATCCCATTTCCATTTTGGAAGACCCGTTTGCGGAGGATGAGATTCAGGGATTTCAGGGACTGCTTTCCCGAATCGGAAACACCCACCCCATTGTGGGGGATGATTTGCTCGTTTCCAATCCCACGCGCATACGCAGGGTGTTGGATCTGAAAGCGTGCAATGGGTTGAGCGTCAAACCCAACCAGGTGGGGACCATCACGGAAACCCTGGAAGCGGTCTCCCTCGCGCGCGATGCCAAATGGACCATAGTGGTTTCCGACCGCGCAGGGGAAACCGAGGATTCATTCATCACGGATTTGGCGGTGGGAATCAACGCGCACTATTTGAAAGCGGGTTCACTGGCCCGCTCGGAACGAGTCGCTAAATACAATCGCTTGCTGCGAATCGAAGAAGAATTGGGAAAGAAAGCGGTTTTAGCAAAATAACTCCTTTTCTCAAAATTTTGCCACCTGATTTAAATTGTTTGGTGAGGGTTACCTTTTATGAAAGCAGCCAAATCAATTGCAGTCCAAAAAAGAGATTCTTCAGAGGAGTCTGCATATTCCTCCTTAAGGCGCGGATTGGATGATATTCGAAACGGGCGCGTTTTTCTATGGCGATCGCGCCATCCTAAATGATTCCCTTTTCAATTAGTATTTTTCTGACAAATTCTCGGTAAAAGGGGAGTTCACTCTTTATTTTTTCAATGGTTTCAGATTGAAGTTTCTTGGGTGCGATGGAAACGAGCAGGGCTGCTTTCCATTCAGAGTAAACCAGGAAGTATGCCCTGTTCCCGTTGAATTTTTTTTCGCGGAAAAATGAATAACCCCCTAGTGGTTTTCCTACCTTATCTCCATTTTCTTCTATCTGCGTGATAAATCCATCAATACGATTTTTTTCATACTGAGTTAGCCGATTGAAATCATCCCAAAAAGACTCTGTTCCAAACGAAATGTAATTTGCCATTTTGTGATAGGCATGCAGATAGATTGAAATAGCTGGGGGAAATTTTTTAGAGGTTTGGAAGGTAGTCCAACACAATTTATGTCACACGTCTTTCCACAATTTTTTAGGTTTGGTTTGCGTGTTTCCAAACCCGTCATTCTTTTTGGGTGGGAAGTTTCCCACTTTGGGCTCGTTTTTGGGCTTGCTTCCCCCTCCTATTATTTTGGCCGCTATTTCCGTTGCGGAGAATTTTGGGATTTTTATTTTAGGAATGACCATTTCAGGTTTGGTTGGTTTGCCCATTTTTTCGCTGGAAAGAGTGGAGTATTCTTTTTTGTTTTCTGGTTTGGGAGCCATCCCGCCGGGGGGGTTTCCCATCCTTTTTTTGTCAGCAATTCCGGGCAGTTTTCCCGCGCGATACAGATACACTCCGCTCAACCCCAGGGCGATAATAATCCCAATGCTCAATCCCCATACCATGTAGGGGTTGCTCGTGAATGGGTTTTGGTTTCCCGTGCTTGCATTGGTGTCGGCTACTTCCTCTTCCCCCATCAACTGGTTTGAATCCACGCTGAATTGGATGGGGACGCGCTGCCCGATTTGGTACTCCAATGGATTTGAGGCCAACCCATTTTGGGGGATTCCGGCCAATGCCTGGTATTTTCCATTTTTTTTGAGGGTGACAAAGCACATTCCATTCTCATCCGTAATGCATTCCCCTATCGTGCTGCACTGCAGTTTGATGTCGGCGATGCTGTCGGCCGGGCTCGCGAAGGAGTTGGCGCAGGCATTCCCATATTCAACGAGGAGTATTTCCACGTCTTCCACTCCCACGTTCTGGTCCGTCTGGATGGATAGTTCTATTCCCGCGTCATCCACTTTTCCGTTGCAATCATTGTCCTGGTCATCGACTGCCTCTAATGCTCCCGGATATATTTCGGCGTTCCCATCATTGCAGTCGATGGGTTCCGCGCACACGCTCACGCCATCCTCGTCTTCGTCAAACCCGTTGTCCACTTTTCCGTCACAATCGTTGTCTATCTGGTCGCACGTTTCACTGGCTCCTGGGTGAATGGATGCATCGGCATCGTTGCAGTCGTATTTTATCGTGTCCCCGGCACACGCGCCATTAATGTATTCATCACCATCCCCGTCCGTGCATTCCTGGCATCCTTTTGTTATTATTTTCCAATTGTCCGCCGCGAGGGAAACCGCTAGAATGTTCGTTCCTGCGTCCGGGGATAGGGCCTTGCCTATTTTGCTGTCTATTTCCACCTCAAACAGGACGTCTGCTTTCTCAATCAAGTTGTAGGCCTTGCTCTGGAGCCTTTTTTCCATTTCGGCATCGCTCTCATTGCAGGACGCCCGCAGTAATACGTTGGATAGCAATAGCTGCGCAAACGACCGGTTTTCCGTGTCAATGGAATAGCTTGCATATTTGATGGGGGAACCGTTCACGCCGTACCCCGAACCCACATCGGTTTCTTCAAGGTCTAGAAGGTAATGGACCGAATCCTTGTACTTTTCATTCTGCTTGTATATTTCAGGATTCGTTTTTTGGAGGAGATAAAGTATCATGCTCGTGTCGGTAAGAAAACCTTTGGTTTCGGCCACAGCCACGTTAGAGGGGTATGGTTCGTATTTTTCCCCCCCATCGGATGGAGTGCAGGCCCCTGACTTTGTTCCCGCTCCCTCCCAGCGCGTGTAATCCTTGTAGCTTCCATCGCACTCTTGCAGTTTCAACAGGCCATTTCCCACTATTTCCGCTGCGCGGGTGTAGGAGGGGTTTCCCGTCTCCTTTCCCAGTGCGCTCAAAAAGTAGGCGGCTTGGGACATCCACGATTTCCTGTTTTCCTGCAGTTTGATGGTTCCCCCATCCATGCACGTGCTCGTGTCTACCGAATTGGGTTCAATCATGAATTGCGCGGGCATCATTCCCACGGGAATGGTGTTTTCGTATTGGTCCATCAATTGATTGGGATGCAGTCCAAAACTTTCCCCTTCATCCGTTACGATGGCGGTCAAAAGCATGTCTCCCGCTCCTTTGGCAATTTGAAGGTAGGTATCTTTCTTTCCCTCCCCCGTATGCTGCGCTGCCAGCAGGAATAGGTGTCCCGTTCCCGTCAGTCCAGAGAGCGTAGAAACAGTCTGTTTAGTGATAGTGTCCTTTGGCAC
Organism: Nitrososphaerota archaeon; assembly: GCA_020053155.1. Lineage (GTDB taxonomy): Archaea > Iainarchaeota > Iainarchaeia > Iainarchaeales > VGJJ01 > VGJJ01. Next base: position 9,636 of record JAGVNS010000118.1, on the reverse strand, counting down.
CCCCCACCTATTATAGGCGATGCTCGCTTCCTCCATGCATGCATTGCTTGTGGCATTGATTCCCTGCACCTTTTCCAGGACGTTGGTGATTCCATTGTTGGGCAGTTTTCCCTGGTGATGCACTCCAACGTTTTCGTTTTCAGGAGTCCAGACCCATGGCAGAACGCTCGCGGCTACGCTTTTGAGGCTCTCTTCCATGCTCGCGTTCAAATCCAACTCCGCATACTGGGGGTTGAACAAATTGTCTATTCCGAGGGCAAACAATCCCACTTCTCCGAAGTCCGCGGAGTTATCATAGAAGTCCGTCTCATCTACTGAAAATTGGGATTGGGGCAGGTTGTACACGCTTCCCCACCCCCGCGATGTGAAGGTGGGGCCATACCCTTTGGCTACCATGTCAGAGAGCGTGACATCCAATCCCTCGGGAGGGGTTTCCGCCAGTGCGGTAGCAAATGAAGAAAAAATAAGCAGGAACGTTATGCCCATCCCTATTTTTAGACGCGTTCCCCCGTTTGACATAGTGTTCCATCCAATTTTGCCTATTTAAACCTAAACTTTTCCGGCTCTTTCCGGCCTCACAATAAGGGTTAATAAACCATTTTGGATTTTTTCCTTGATACTAAAATCCGTGGTTGGAGGTATTTTTCATGGATGGAATTCATAAGTCAATTTTTTTGTGGGGATTGATTTGCCTGGTTGGTTTTGGAGTGTACCAGTTTACGCTCATGGACCCCGCCTTTCCCAAGCCCCTGCCGGTTTGGACGGCTCTTGTGATTATTGGAATTATTGGGATGATTAAATGGGTTCCCGATTGGCAAAAAAGTGCAGTCGTTCATGTCTGGCTGGGAGTCAATGTCATCGGAATAGCCTACCATTGGGCGTTCGCCAACAAAATCCTTCCTGCCATCATTCCTTCTCCCTGGGCCTATTGGGCATTAATCATGGCAATTGGTTTTGTCCTTACTGCGTATTATTGGAAGGATAATTTCTGGTACTATGTGGGAGGGCTGAATTTTTTGTTTTTTGTGGTGGTTTTCTTTATGCCCCAAACCCTTGGAACGTATGCCTCTGCCGGACTGGCCATTGTGGGCGGGATTCCAACGATGTATTATGGATGGACGGGCAAGTGAAAACTTGCCGGTTCATTTCTTTTTTTCCTTTTTGTTGCCATCCAACGCTTCAAAAATCGTCCGTTGTTTCGTGTCAATCCCTTTTATTGTTGCGCGTGGCTGCGTCACGTCGAATTCGAATGAATAATATTCATTCCCGTTGTTTTTTAATAATTCAAGTGCTGGTCTCCCAATACTCGGAGCTACAATAATTCCCCTCACTTTTCTATTTTTTATTTTTCGCAGCTCGTTTACGTATCGCTGCAGCTGCATCACGGCATTGTAATCCGCTTGCTTGCGTTTCAATTCAATAATGACCAAATTCCCGTCCTTGTCTTCCGCGAGAATGTCAACAAATCCCTTACGCAATACATCTTCCTGCTTCAAGGGTTTGAGTCCCTTTTCTAATACTTCTAAATCGCCCATGAGTTGGTCATTCAATTCCTTTTCGGTTCCCACCAGTTTGAAATCCGACTCGCGATCTTCCATCATGTGCACGTTCAGCATTTCCACGTTTTTCAAGAACACGGTTAATTTTTCCACCGGGTTGCGTTTAGTAGCAGAAATAATCAATGTATCATTTTCCAAATTAACAGACCACGAATTGCTCATCAAATAATTGGTCGGCCGTAAAAGTCTATTTTGGTGAATCGCAAAAGACCCATCCCCCTTAATCAACAATAAGCGCGAGCCCATGGGCAAATTGCTGGCGGCCCTTCCTTGATATTTTACTTCACAATCCCCCACGAGCATAATCAAATCTTTCCGTGCAAGGGCTTGGTCTAATCGTTCCTTGGCTTGGGATAGTTGCATGGAAAACGATACGGAAAGGGGTGTTATAATTCTACCACTTTACTTGCTTCCGGGCGGGAAAAAGTCGATTCGCGGGTCGAGAATTTTTTTGAAGTACGTTCGATGCGCTTCTTTTTCTTTTGGAATTTTCCAAAACGTGTTGGTGGCAAACTTTTTTCCCTTTACTGCGTTTTGCATCGCGGGAGTAGGTTTCCAGTCCAGCCCCAATTTATCCATGATGGGTTTGTGAGTATAGCATCGCACCCACAATCCAGTCTGTTTGATTGTTTCAAAATCTTGCGATGTGAGTTTTTCCCATTGATTTTTTGAAAGTTCCCCAAGCTGATTCGAAATTTTCTCTACCTTTTTAGGATCGGAAATGAACTTTCCATCCAATTCAAGTGCCCATTTCACGAGACCGTTTCGCGTGTCCCCTGTAAACACTCCATGGCACGTAAACAAGTCCGTTTGGAATGATACGTTTTGATAAATGGAGTAAATGCGCAGACTCTTAGCTGGCCCTTTTGTGAATTCAGGCCATACATCGAGTGGTTTTAGATCGGGGAAATGACGAATAACCAAGATTGCTCCTTTTCCAAATTTTTTAACCGCGGAAAAAGGACCAAGGTATTCGGCGCCATACCCCATGTAAAAGTCAAGGTATAGTCCGTCTTGTAAATTGTAGCATGCTGAAAAAATATTCCCTAATTCGCGCGTGATTTCGGGATTGGGCTCGTTAAATGGGATTTTTTCCATCAATTTTTCGGCTTCGGATTGAGTAAACACTGAAGACGTTCGGCCCAATCCATATTTGTCTTTTTTATAACGCGCCGCAGCAACCTCATTATAGAAGTTGGCAATCTTTAGTCGCTTCTCTTTGGGCAATCGTGTTGTTTTTACATCAAGGAGAGAGAATAAAATACAGTCGCGCGGAGGAAAGAGATCAAAGGGATGCGAAAAAAGGTCACTGGGTGACAATTTCTTTTTGTGATACGTATCTATCATTTTTTCTACGTACGCAAGCCACTCCTTGATGAAGAGGGGATGAAACTGGTACCAGTCATACGGCTTAATGGTCCCCATGTCCATCGCCCCCACCGTGTTCAAGAATGACTCGCTGTGTTCATCAATCCAATCTCGACTCTCTCCCACGGCGTGGATGTCTCCTGTTTCCCCATTGAGTTGAACATGCTGTCCATCCTTCAGCACCTTCATTGCATTTTTTACTTGTACTACGCATGGTATACCCATTTCTCGTGAAACAATGGCGGGGTGACTGGTTAGTCCTCCTATTTCACAAATAATACCAGCCGCTTTTCCCATCATTGGAACCATGGTGGGGTCCGTTATTTCAGTGACTAAAATCTGTCCTTTTTGAAAAGAAGAATAATCCTTGGATGAGCGAATAATGTTTACCACCCCACTGGCCGTTCCGTAGCTAACTCCTAGCCCGTGCAAAATCTTTTCCATGACAAAAATTATCCGGCTTTCCTTAAAAACTCTCTACACTCCCTCCGTTCTGAAAGGATTGGGTAAATAGTCTTTGAGAATGACGTTCGTTTTGTAGTCTTTCAAGATGGGGCCGAATTTGTTTTGTAACTCTCGCAGTATTCGATGCAACTCCTGGGCATCTTTTGCATCAATGTCAAATTCGAAATCCCAGTTTCCAATCACCCGATTCACAAACACAATGTTTGGATTTTGCGTACAATATCGGACAAACGCTTCTTCATCTTTGGGAGTAAGGTATTGGAACCAAAAAAACACTTTGTAATAAGTGTATCCAATTTTTGTTCGGTCAAACCACGCTCTAAAAATAGGGACAATTCCCTTTTCTCGAAGTTTTTTTAGGCGGTATTGAATAGCATCCGGGGAAATTCCACAATCCTTGGCAATGAGTGTGGTGGGGGCGCGTGCATCCGTATAAATGTGCTCGAGGATTTGCATGTCAATAACATCCCACCCTTTGGATTCATTCTCATTGGATGCGGGAAACGATTCTCGGGGGGTTCCCGAAAAATAAGTAATGGGAAAATAGGACTGATACACACTGATGCCAATGTCTTTGGCTTTAACGTATTTACCATATTCCGCCAGCAAGTGCATGACTTCCTTTCTAAAGTCATTTTCATCCTTCAACGTAAATCGAATGATATAACTCCATTCTCCTTGCAGAATAGCAAACCATTGCACCGTGCGTTTGGTGGAATATTCCGTTTCAAATGCTTTTTCAATTTCAGGAGTCATGTTTTCAACGCGCAAGTATATTCGATATGTTTTCAGTCCCAGACGTTGAATGTTGGGCTCAGCAAATAGGCGGATGATGAATCCTTCGCTCTTCCATTTTTGGAGACGGTATTTCACACTTTCAGCGCTTAGCCCACTTTTTTGTCCTAGTTCGCGGAATGATTGACGGCTATCCAGTTCCAGAGCTTGAACCAGTTTTCGGTCTCTTTTATCGAACGAAAGAAGTTCACCAATCGACATACCTGAAGAAGCCGATAAATGGTTATTAATATTTCGGTTTTTAGGTAAAAAAAGGCTAAAACATCTTATTAATCCAAAAAGAGCTAATGCTACATTATGCAACGATTTCAGCGAGCGGAATGGTTCAATTATGGGAGGTGGGTCCAGCCGCCCCTTTCGGGGTGTTTTTGGTCGCCTTGGTATGCAGCGAAGAGCGTGAAAGAGACCTTTCCCGGCATCACTTTTCATCCCATGCTTTTTTTGGATGGGAATAGCTTAACGAAAATTTCCGACAAGCACGCGATGATTGAACATATTGAAAACATGGTAAAAAATAATCGCGTAAACGAATTCATTGAACGAGTGCACAAGGTTGGAACGAATGTAAAGCAAAATCACTTGGACGTTTTAGTTGTAAAAAGCAACAAAATGGAATATTTGGAAACACTTTTTGATACATATCAAGAAATGGCCGGTTTTTGGTGGATGGTATTACAGCTAGCAGATGAAGTAGAAGCGTATATTTTAAGCGCCAACCCAAAATTGGACCCCAAAGAGGTTGTGAAACAAGTTGAGGCGCTCCGCGAACTCACGTGGTTGGAGGAACAATCGGCAGATGTGAAAAAGATTGCGGAAATGATTCGTAAAATCAATCCCGAAATTACCGCTACCGAAATTAATTACCACTTTGTCCTACAAAACGAATCTGTTTCGGATGCGATTAGGGAACACGTGAAGAAATATGAATGGTTTGGCACACATCACTGGAGTGGGGAACCCTATACGTCCGCAAAATGTCTCGAAGAAGTAAAAAGGGCATTTGGAAAGGAAGTCTCTCATGAAAAAAAGAACCCAAATGCAAAAGATTCAATGCCCTTACTTCAATTAATGGCCGAACTTTCCTTTTGGAGAACCCATTGCGCCGAGGTAACGGCCAAAGTGGTGTTTTCTTCGCGTCCGCGTTTGGATAAAATGGCGAATGAAAACAGTTTGACATATGAACAACTTCTTTACCTCTCCAGCCGAGAAATCATTTCCTATTTGAAGCAAGGAAAAACACTTCCCAACAAAATGCCCGAACGGAAAGAACAGTATGGACATTATTTTGATGAGGATGGGGTGGATCACCTTTTCCTTGGAAACGAGCTCAAACAATTACTTGATCAAATGGTCGAAAAGCACGAAACCAATGTAAAAGAACTCAAAGGACAGGTTGCGTGTAAGGGAGGAATCATCCAAGGCACCGTGAAAGTGGTTATTTCTCCCAACGATTTTAGTCATTTTAAGGAAGGAGATATTTTGGTGGTACCTGAAACAACCCCTGATTTCATTCCTTTAATGAAAAGGGCTAAAGCCGTTATTACGGATAGGGGGGGAATCACGAGTCACGCTGCGATCGTTAGCCGTGAGTTAGGGGTCCCGTGCATTACTGGAACACTCAAGGCTACTTCCGTATTCAAATCTGGAGAGAAAGTCGAAGTGGATGCGGGAATGGGCATTATTAAAAAGCTCTAATGGACATTGGCTGTGAGTGAGATGACCAAGATAATTGGAAAACCAGCCAAAGTAGTCGTTCACCTTTTTAGACATGGAGAGCGACCTCTTGAGAGTGTAACGGAAGGTAGTCTGACGGAGCGAGGAAGATTGCAAGCCGTTGCGATTGGGGCCCGGCTGGCAAGAGAAATGGGTCGAACGCGCATTCCTAAGGTTTTCAAGTTTTACAGCAGTCCCGTGGGACGAAACATGGAGTTCATGGACTTAATTCGGAGCTCACTCGTTACGGATGCGACTAAAAATAAGCTACCCGTAAAAGTTCCTTTTCCAAAGGTTCGCTCCAAATTTAAATATGGGAAGGTGTTTAACGAGGCACGGTTTGAGAAGGAATACAAACATCTCCCTTTAGAAGAATTTAATCGTATATGGATTCGGGGGAAAACCGACCCGAAAGTGGTTGAGCAGCCCGACGCGGTGCTCGCGCGCATCCGTAGGAGTGCAGAGGAGTTTGCAGCGCGGGTTTCCATTCGATACCGGGGGCAACCCGTGGAGATTCACATTGGGATTGTTACTCACGGCGATTTGCTGGGTGTTTTGCGCGAGCGGGCAACGCGTCGCCAAGCCATGCTGGGAAGGCAAAAAACCAATTTTGGGGAAGAAATAAAACTTACATTGCGAGGAAGGAGAGGAACGTACCAAACGCGGGGTGTTCGGAGAAAAATAGTAGTGAGAAGGGCCCGGCGCTAGATTTCAATCAATCGTTTCGGCGCAAAGCTCAACCGTTCGTTCCCATTCTTTGTTACAATGGCATCATCCTCTATCCGCATGCCCCATTTTTCTCCATAATACCCTGGTTCGATGGCCACGGCCATGCCTTGCTTGTATACCCATTCGGCTTTTCGGTGAATGGCTCCCGGAACATCATGGGTTTCCAACCCAATCCCGTGCCCTAACGCATGGGGGATTTTTCTTCCCAGCATTTTTTCGGCCACTTCCATGCTGTGTTTGGCATGGACAGTGGGTTTGATGGTTTTGAACGCTTCGTTTTGCGCGGCCACGCATTTCTCATACCATCCGTTTTGTTCATCATTCGCTTTTTTGTACACAAACGTTCGTGATAAATCCGCGCAATAACCCGAATACTTTGCTCCGCAATCCACCAACACGTTTTCTCCCTTTCCTATTTTTTTGTGCGTGTTGAAATGGTGAATGTTCCGGGAGTTTTTTCCGAATGCTACAATGGTAGGGAAACTTGGCGGGCATCCTTCGCGCGCGAAAGCGTGTTCTATTTCTGCGCCAAGTTGGATTTCGGAAATGCCGGGTTTCATCATGTTGGGTATTTTCTTTACCACGTCTTGGGTTATTTTCACTGCCTCTTTTATCGTTTTCAATTCCTCGCGAGTTTTTATTTCCCTTGTTTGATACAGTGACTCGCTCACGTCCACGAATTTTGCCCGTGAAAAGGTTTTTTTGAGCGTGTGAACCTGTTCCCCCGTTAAGTAGCGTTCGTTTATTCCTATGTTTTTGGTTGAAAAGAATTTTCGGAGATGTTTTAGTACGTCCTTTCGCGTGCGAAATATGGATATTTTCCCTTCATAGCGTTGTTTTACCGTTCCGGCTTCAAGTGGGCTGCACAACAGGATATTTTGCCCGGGTTTTTGGAGAAAATAGAATGAAAAGCTGGTTTGGTCGATGCCCGTAAATTTGGTAAGCAGGGGGTCGGCGAGTTGTTCACTGGTACGTGTGTATACGGCATCCACTCTGTTTTGGACAAACCATTCGTTGGGTAAAGGAGTGGGTTTCATGGCAAATCAATCGGTTCTTTTTTTGAGCAAGGGCAAGTGTGTCTTTTCGCTTTCTACTACAATGTAACCTGGAGGAAGGTCAATCCCCCCTTGTTTTTTGGACGAAAAGAAAAACAGCCTTCCGTTTTGGTGCAAAAAATATGTTTTGCCTTTGGTGTTGGTATGCGCGTAGGGTTCCATGCAATGGGAAAGACCGTGTCTCTTTTAATAGTTGCGAATGACGAAAAAGCTATTTTTGGTTATTTTTTCTTCAATTTAATGAGAATAAAGAAGGGTATTTTTTCCGTTCCTTTTAGGTATTGGTTGAACTTCTTTAATGCGCCATGAGTGGGTTGGGGTTCAATAATTTTTTCCATCATAAACCCATTTTTGAGCCATGGATTGACGAAATCTTCTAGTGTCCGGTGATAGTTGGTCCATTTTACGGAATCTCCATTAATCGTGATTTGAACATGTTGGGGAGTTAATGAATCAAAATAGGATGGTTCGCGTGCATAGTTTAATTTATAGAATTTTGACTTTTCGACTCGATTGAAGTTAGCCGGGTGCCCCTTCGAAATGATAACCGTTCCCCCATTCTTCAATACCCGATGGACTTCCTGAATGACTTGAATGTATTTTTTTTGAGTGGGGATGGTGACAAAGACCATGTCCGCAATGGCATAATCAAAATAATTATCTTTCAGGAATGGCATTTTAGCGATGTCACTCTGGAAATAGTGGATACCTTCTATGTGCTTTTCTTTCTCTTTTTTTGCGAGTTTAATGGACGCTGAAGAGAAATCCACTCCCGTCATTTTTGCCTTTTTCTTGGCGAGAATGCGACAATAGTACCCATCCCCGCATCCCAAATCCAGTATTTTTTTGTTTTTTACGTTTCCAAACGCTTTCAAAAAAGCCGGAGTGCGAATAAACTTTTTACGAATGTGGGGCGTGCTGTACGTTTTGGCCGCTTTTTCCCATTGTTTTTTGTTTTCCATGTTGTGCATAGCGTAAAACCGATTACTTTTCAACCGTGAGAAATACGCTGTTTGTGTAGGATTTTCCCTCAATAGTTGTTTGCAAATCAATGCGATAGGTTCCCGGTAAAAAGGGATTGTTGGTAGTATCAATCGGCACCACCAAAAATTCCATTTCTCTGCGCTCTTGCGGCCCCAATGTGGAAATGGTTTGTTTTTTTGGATACACGCTCAATTGGGTCGAACCCGGGGTTTGTGCGGTAATGGTAAGGTTGTTTATGGGGGTATTAACGGGATTGGTAAGTGTTACTTGTAAGATGCTTGAATCATTCGCGGACAATGATGCGGGATTTTGGGTGAGGTGTGCGCTCAACGTAGTATTGAGTGAATTGGTCCCAAGAACCAAAATAAGTCCAATTACCAGAAGCACGGCGATGGCCAAAAGCAGCTTGTCCGTAGTAATGTCCATTCCTAAAATGTTTTTTTGGTAGATTTTCATAGGGTTTGTTTAGTTGAACGTGTTTTTTCTTTTAATGGTTTACGGCAGGGTAAACAATCGATCATCATTTGCCCCATCAAGTATTCCTGCTCTCACTCCCGCATCCAGCCACGCATGGGCGTATGAGAAAGCGGCCAGGGCAAGAATCAGGTCCCCCTGCTCCTGGAAGTGAATGGCATCGTTGAAATAATTGTTGGCCATGGTCAAATAATCCAGGGCAATCGTATGTTCCTTTGTTCCCTGCGCCGCTTTAAGGTTTATTTTTTGGAGTGCACTCATGGTCACGTTTTTGTATTTATTTACTCGCTCCTCTAACTGGGTTTTCAGGTCTGGGGTTGGGGGTTGAGTGGGAGTTGGTGGCATGTTCATACCCACTTCTTTCCGGTCAGGGTTTGTAAGGCTTCCCGTTCATAGGGGGTTATTTCCCCGCAAATGATGAGACTTTGGGGGAAAACCTCCCATTTTTCCTTTTTGAGTTCGGAAAGTTTTCCTGCGTGGATTTTTTCGTGCGG
>JAGVNS010000041.1 GCA_020053155.1 Nitrososphaerota archaeon | reverse complement strand
TGAACCAGCCCCCACGAAACCGGAGGAAGAGGATGCTGGAAAATACCCCGCCAATGTAGAGGCCAAGACGAAACCGAAAAAGAATACAATGATTAAATACGTTAGGACTTTTGGCGAATTATGTTCCATCATACCAGAAACACATTCTCGTTGTTTAAATAGTTTTTTATGAATCAGGCACTATTACAGGAGATAGACAACGGATTATAAATCCCCTAAACCTTCCTCTGTCCATGACCCGCCGTATTCAACGACAGAAGCCCCGCACGCAAAGAGCGCCTTCTTCCACTATCGTTGGGCGTTTTGGGAATAGGAAGATTTGGAACTGGAGGAACATAATGAACCTCAACATCCGGAGGAGCCAGATTCATGCTGAAGTCGGCCAGCTCCTGACCAAAGAATTACCCATACCTTCAGCTAAAAGGGCATGGCTGGAGAGGCACAATATGCATGAACACTTTCTCTTGCTCGCGGGGATTGAGCACGAAAATAAGTCCCCCCTCCAGTCCAAAATGATGAAATCCGTCCTATCGGTGCTGACCCGCGATTTCAATGTTTTGCGCCTCAAGGGAAGGGTGGGCTTGAAAGAAAAGCGGAAGTGGGATTCCTTTTTCCGTAGGAGTGTGCAGAATATACGAAAAATGGATCCGAACGAATCATTTGCATTGGAGCCAGATTTTTTTCCCAAAGCGCTCGGGATACACATTCTGGCCGGAGAAGCCGTGCTGGGACAGGCATACCTCGCTTTCAGGGAAAAACAAGGGGCGGCAGTGAAAGAATTGTTCCGTATCACACAACGCCGCAGAATGAACTAGGTTTCTAAAAAAAAATTGGTATTGGAACAATTAAAAAGACCCGGTGTCTTTCCCCGTTATGACGCGCAAACCCCGTTCCCGCCGTGGGGGAAATTCACCAAAACCCCCGTCCGTCCGTGGTAGAGGGTGGCTCCGGACACTTTTGAAAGCCAAAAGGGAAGAATGGAGGAGCATCCCGGGTAAAATCAGTCGTCAGGAAAAGATTCAAGAGGATGTGTCCTCCTATATTATTGAGCACCTGAAGATTCCCCCCAAAAAGAAAAAATGGCTGCGCGAACATGACCATTATTCCCGCTTCGTTCGGGGAATCATCATTCGCCTGAATCAAGAGGATAGTCTCCGAGTGGGGGTCATACGCATTCTCTTGACTCGCCTGATGGCCGAAAACAAAATCCTCTATCGCCACGGGAAAGTTTCCAAGGAAGTGAAAGAGGGTCAGGATTACTTTTGTCGGAACAATCTTGCCTCTTTGAAAAGCATGGATGCCGGAAAAACAGTGGGAAGGGATCCCTTCCTCATAGAAATCCTGGATGATATGTGGGTTACCCACCAGTTGGTCGGGGACGTAACGCTGGGGGAGGCTAACAAACGGTATTACCAAAATTTTAATCGAATCGTCAGTCTGATGGAATGGGACAAGTACGATCCTGAATGGAATTGAATAGGTACTAGCGCGCAGGGGAAACGAAGGCCTTGTTTTTCCCGTATTTCTTTTCCACGTAGGCTTGCACCATTTGTTTGAAATCGTTCTTCATTCCGGGACCTTGCAATGTTTTCACCAGTTTTCCATCCTCAAATACGGGTGCGGCGGGATTCTCTCCGCTGCCTGGCAAACTGATTCCGATGTTAGCATCCTTGGCTTCACCGGGACCATTTACAATGCAACCCATTACTGCCACGTGCATGCTTTCTACGCCTTCATACCCTTGGCTTTTCCATTTGGGCATTTGCATGGCTAAATATTCGGTGACTTCCTTTGCGAGCTCTTGAAATGTGACACTGGTGGTGCGTCCGCATCCGGGGCACGCCGTTACTTGAGGCAAAAAGAATCGCAATCCAAGGGATTGTAACACTTGTTGAGAGAGGCGCACTTCCCGCGAGCGCGGAGCGCCGGGTTCGGGTGTAAGGGAAACACGAATAGTATCCCCAATTCCTTGATTTAGCAATAAACTAAGCGCGGCCGTAGAGCCAATGATTCCTTTATCCCCCATTCCTGCTTCGGTTAACCCTAAATGAAGGGGCTGGTCGGTCAATTTAGCGAGTTTAGAGTAGCAGTACACCATTTCCTGCACCCCGCTCATTTTGGTGCTAATGATGATTTGGTCTTTTCTCATTCCTAAATCCAGCGCACGCTGCGTTGACAACAACCCGCTTTGAATCATAGCTTCGAGAAACACTTGATTCGCCCCGATTTGTTCCAGTGAGGGTTTGGTCATGTCATCGTCAATGAGCTTTTTTAACAATTGCTGGTCCAAACTTCCCCCATTGACTCCAATTCGCACGGGCTTGTGGTGGTCAATGGCTATTTTTACAAATGCATCAAAATTGGCATCATGCTTTTCTCCAAATCCCACGTTTCCTGGATTGATTCGAAGTTTGTCGAGTGAATCCGCAAGAGAGGGAAATTTGGTTAAGAGAATGTGTCCATTGTAATGGAAATCCCCAATGAGAGCGGTATCCTCATACCCCTCATCCACTAATTGTTTTCGTATGGCTGGCACTGCTTGAGCCATTGAATCCTTTTCTACCGTAAATCGAACCAATTCGCTTCCCGCATCCGCGAGTTCTTTTATTTGAGCAACCGTTCCTTTCACGTCAGCTGTATCCGTGTTGGTCATGCTCTGCACGCGCACGGGATTGGCCCCCCCAATACCCACTTTCCCTACTTTCACTTCCACACTTTTTCGTTTAGTGAATCCATTGAGGGTTTCGAGCTTTTGCATATCTTTCACACTTCCAACTCTAATTTAAGGATACGTAAAATAACGGAAAAAAATGAGGACGATTGCCTTATTTTCCAACCATTTTTTGGGCCGTATTTACGATGTCCTCTACTGCCATTCCGCAGGATTTCTTTATGTTTTCAGGCTTGTCAAAAGGAATGTATCCATCCATCGCCCCAATTCGTTTGACGATTACGTTCCGAACCTCATGCTTCTCCAAGCATTCCAGCACGGCTGAACCAAATCCCCCAATAAGAGTGTTTTCTTCCATGGTGATTATTTTTCCGGTCTTTTGTCCGTATTTGAGAATGGTTTCTTCATCCAGGGGCTTGACAAATCGCGCGTTAATGACTGCCGCACTAATCCCTTGCTTTTCCAATTCAAGGGATACTTTCATCGCATCCTGGACTTCCCACCCAATTGCCAGCAGGGTAATGTCTTTCCCCTCCTTCATCACTTCTGCTTTTCCAATGGGGATGGTTTTGAATTCTGCATCTAATGAAATGCCCGAGCTCTGCCCTTTGGGGTAGCGCACGGCAATGGGTCCCTGGTCATAATCAATGGCCATTTTCACCATATGTTGCAATTCGTTCTCATCTTTGGGGGCCGCCACTACCACATTTGGAATGACGCGTAAATAGCTCATGTCCAATATTCCTCCCTGCGTCCACCCGTCTCCCGTTAAAGCGGCTTTGGGTACCAGCATGCGCACGGGCAAATTCATGCTTGCCACGTCATGCATGATTTGGTCAAATGCGCGCTGCAAAAAAGGAGAATAAATGCATGCTACGGGCTTCATTCCTTCTGCGGCCATTCCGGCCGAGAATGTTATGGCGTGTTCTTCCGCAATCCCCACATCGTAAAATCGGCTGGGAAATTTTTCTCCGAATTTGACCATTCCCGTTCCGGTGGCCATCGCAGCCGTTAATCCTATTATTTTAGAATCTTTTTCAGCCAGTTTGATGAGAGCAGAAACCGCAATGGATTCAATGGAAGGGTGTTGGGGTTTTGTTTTATCGAGCTTGGCTTTGGCAATTCCAGAATGGACATCAAAGGCGGCGTGCTCATGCCACGTTACCTTATCGTTTTCCATGTATTCTACTCCGTGACCCTTATCGGTTAATACGTGAAGAATTTTAGGCCCCTTGATGTGTTTCATTTCGCTCAAATGGTGGATTAATTCCTCAAAATTATGACCGTCAATGGGACCATAATATTTGAATCCCAATTTTTCAAAAATAGTACCAATGCTTCTCCTCCCTTGCTCGTCGAATGAAACGTCCGAGAGTCGTTTCAAGTATTCAAACATCGCCCCCACATTGTGAGAAATACCCATTTTGTTATCGTTTAACACGATGGTGATGTCGGTCTGATTGTACCCCATGTTGTTCAATGCTTCGTATGCCATTCCCCCGCTCAGGGCGCCATCTCCCACAATACAAACCGTTTGGTAATCGGATTTTTGGTGTTTGGCGGCTTCGGCAAAACCCATCGCAGCACTTAACCCCGTTGAGGCGTGTCCGGCGCTGAACAAATCGTATTCGTTTTCCCCTCGAATGATAAATCGGGACAATCCCCCCGGGTATTTACAGAGCGTAGAAAATTTATCCCGTCTCCCGGTGATGATTTTGTGGACATAGGTTTGGTGGGATGTGTCAAAAATGACTTTATCCTTTGGGGTGTTGAATACGGAATGAACGGCCATGGTCAATTCCACCACCCCCAAATTCGCCCCAATGTGCCCCCCATTGGTAGCACATGTTGTAATCAGCAAATGACGGATTTCTTGGGCAATATCCCGCATTTCATCCATGGAGCAGTGCCTAATGTCAGCGGGAGAATTAATGTCTTTTAGGGTTAATTTGCTCATTCGAACAGTACCATTCGAACTAGACTGGGCGGGCGTTGAATACATGGGCTAGGTTCCCCCTCACGTGACATTGAGTCACCGAAAAGATTCAATGGAATGGGCCGGTTATAAATTAATACGTTATTTGTCAGGGTAAAAACGTACGGGTGTCGTAAATACTCCGTTTGGGGTATGTAGAATCATTTCTTGTATAAAAGTATCCGCTTTTTGCTCAACAATCCCCCTCAATACTCCTAAAAAAATGGCGCGCAAAAATAAAAAAGGGAAAAACGCAGAGGCTTGCCTATTTAGGTTTGGATTGAAGCAAGACGACAGCCTGCCCGTAAATTCCTTCCCCTTTCCCAAAAGAAGTCAGCCCTTCCCCTGAAGTAGCATGAATGGCAATACACCCCAAAGGAACCCCCAGCAACTCAGCCAAGTTATGTTTAATTGAGGCTTCGTGGGGAGAAATTTTGGGTGTTTTGCACTCCAAACTAATGACAACATTCCCTATTTCTAATTTTTGTTTTTTAATTTTGGATAAAATCTCCTGAATGAAAATTTGGGAATTAACCCCTTTCCATTTTGAGTCGGTATCTGGAAACGATTGACCAATACTCCCCTCTCCCACCGCAGAAGAAAGGGCGTTGAATAGCGCATGCAGAATCACATCCCCATCCGAATGAGAATCTAATCCCACGTGTCCCTTGATTTTCACTCCCCCCAAAACCAGTTTTTTGTTTGTTTTCTGCGGCAGAAAACGATGCGAGTCCACTCCAAAACCGATGCGAAAAGCGCCCTTCATTTTTTTCCACTCTCCTTCCTCATTTTTTGGATTACCTTTTTGCCAAACTTTTTCCAACCGGTCCTGAAAGCGTTGGTCACGTCGTGCTGTTTCACAAACGAATCGATGTTTTCGATGGGAACGCGTTTAATTCCAGCCACTTCTCCTTTTTGGATTCGAATCGTTTGCGACGTTTGACCGATGTAATATATTATTCTCT
Organism: Nitrososphaerota archaeon; assembly: GCA_020053155.1. GTDB lineage: Archaea > Iainarchaeota > Iainarchaeia > Iainarchaeales > VGJJ01 > VGJJ01. The sequence continues at coordinate 2,247 of JAGVNS010000041.1, read as the reverse complement.
CGCGATTGTAATATTCTTTAAATTTGTCCACTACATCCGCCCATCCCAATCGAACGAGGGGGGTTTTAACCCCCAATTCTTCGCGGGACTCCATTATTGCGGCGCTATCCAACGTCATTCCGGTAGGAACGTGACCGCCGGCCGAAGAATCCCATTTTCCCGGGTTTAGGCGCAAATAGGAAGGGCGATGTTGAAAAATGAGGTTTTTTTTCGCATCAAAAATAAACACGTGCACGGCATAGTGCCAAAGACCATAATCATGGGCGAACTCTTTGTTGACGCTCCCAATAACTTTTCCTTTTTTGTCAATCCAATCCACATACTCTGGAATGGATTCGTGGATTTTTTTACTTGCTTTTTTCGGCTGCTTCTTTCCTTTTTTGGAGGATTCGTTCCGCAAAAGGGATGTCTTCTTGCGTCGTGATTTTGATGTTTTCATACCCACAATCCACCACCAATGGTTGAATTCCTATTCTTTCTACGAGTTGCACATCGTCCGTACCTAAAAAGCCATCCTCTTGTGCTTTGGCATGCGCACGAACAAAAAGAGCATACTGTATGCATTGGGGGGTTTGCATTCCCCACAATTCGCTCCGTTTGAGCGTTTCGATTATTTTTCCATCTGGCTGTACCCGTTTGACGGTGTCCTTGATGCGGTAGGCTGCCACGCTGGCTTTGTTTTCGCGCGCCGCATGAATACATTCGGATACTAATTCGTTCGTTAGGAGGGGATTGGCCGCATTGTGCACGAGCACAATGTCTTCGGGGTTGGGATTGAAGGAAACAAGGGCATCCAAACCATTTCGAATAGAATCCTGGCGCTCCTTTCCTCCCTCCACAATGGTTTTGATTTTAGTTAGCCCTAATCTATTAATCCAGGGCATGAGCTCCTGCACCCAATCTTTTTGCATCACCACAATAATGTTTGTGATTTGAGGGTGGTGTTGAAAAACGTGCAGTGAATAAACGATGAGGGGTTTCCCTTCCAGCAGAATGAAAGATTTGTTCACCGCGCTTTTCATTCGCGTCCCGGAACCCCCTCCCCCCAAAATAACGTGTACGGCCATACCAACTTCACAACCGCGCACTATTTTAATCCCGGGGCATAATTTGAGGTATGACACACAGGCGAGGACGCACACCTACTGAAAAAATCGAGCGCTCTCCAACCAATCGGGAGATGATTTGGTATAAAGCACCTTCACTGCCACTTCGAAATGTGACCCGCTCTTCAACGGATGAATGGGCACAGCCCACTCGTTTTATGAGGCAAAATGAACGAAGAATTCATACGCACAATCAAAAATACGGCATCAATCACGGTACTAGTATTCCCTCTATCCTCGATGTAGACACCATTCTAAAAACCCCCAAAATGGACAATCGGGATAAGCAGACGGAGTTTATTGCTGTGCGCAGCAGAGAAAAAGTCGTGGGGTATACTGTCTACCAGCTCAACCGGAAAAAACTAGAAGCTATTGTTCACCGCGCCATGGAAACGGGCAAATACAGAGACGAAAAGGAGTTTCTTCGCCAACTCCGCGCGGAATATGTCATGAACTGTTTAAACAAGGTCACATTAGCACGACTTGATCCAGGAGTTGCAGATGAAATCAAAAAATGGATGAATGAAAATATGGGAATAACCTTACGATTCGTTCCCAATAGAAAAGAAGGATATTCTTTTCACGATGGACAATTTATAAAAAACTAAAACATTGTTTAAGCATGAATGGACCGCGACTTTTTTTGGCCGCTAGCCTATTTTTCTATTGGTATTTGCTGGATTTGAACATGTAACCTGAGTATACGGCCTTTAGTTTTTGAAGATCGTTTTTTACGCGCGAAGTATAGAATTGCACACACACCTCTTCGCAGAATAGCATTCCTGCGTATGTTAGTTGAAATCCGTTCTTATTGTTTTCAATTAGCCCAAGTTGATGGAGTTTGGATAACGTGGATTGATATACATCGTGGAGGTTCTTTCCAAATTTTTGCTGAAAAACGCTATTTTCCACTTTTTGGTCGTATTTTAGTTTGAAAATGATGTATCTATCCATGGCTTCGTTAGAATCAAGGGTGATACCTTTCCATACTGGCAGTTTTCCTTTTTCGATGGACGCATAATAAGTAGGCAAGTCCATGTGATTATGAAATTGAATGCTGTTGATGAACCCGTAGGAGGATACTCCAATGGGTAGCAGGTTGGCGCTCTTTTTCCACTTATTTTCCCATTGCTTGAATTCC
>JAGVNS010000007.1 GCA_020053155.1 Nitrososphaerota archaeon | reverse complement strand
GCGCACGCTGCCCGCCGCACAATATCATTTGAGAAAAATATTTGACAACAAAAAAGCACTGCCTAAAATGTTCCAATATTTAAGAGATTAACTATTAGTCTAGCCGTGTTAGATAAATTGAAAAAAAGAAACGTGTCGATTCCAAAAAATGTGATAGCATTCAAATCCATCGCTGGGCTTGGAGTAGAAGCAACGGTCGAAGGAAAGCATGTACTGGTTGGAACCACCCGCCTCATGAAAGAAAAAAAAGTGGATCTAAAGCCAATCCAGGAAAAAATCGATCGATGGTTGGGCGAAGGAAAGACGCTCATGATTATGGCCATCGACCAAAAAGCCATCGGACTGGCAGCTGCCGCAGACCCCATCAAACCCAACGCCAAAAAAGCGGTCCAAAAAATGCAGGAGCTCGGATTAGAAGTGGCTATGATTACAGGAGACAATCAAAAGACCGCGGAATCCATTGCGCGACAACTGGGTATCACACGCATTTTCGCTGAGGTTCTGCCGGAGGATAAAGCCAAATACGTAAAAAAACTTCAACTGGAAGGAAAATTTGTCGCGATGGTTGGAGATGGGGTAAACGATGCCCCCGCATTAGCCCAAGCAGATATTGGGATTGCGATTGGGGCCGGAACCGATGTGGCCATCGAAACCGCGCATGTGGTGCTGATGAAATCCGACCCCTTGGACATTCTTCGTGCCATTGTCCTGAGCAAGGCAACCGTGCGAAAAATGAAAGAAAATCTATTCTGGGCATCAATATACAATATTTTAGCGATCCCGGTAGCAGCGGGAATACTTTACCCCTCATTTGGTATTTCACTCAGACCTGAATTTGCCGCCTTACTCATGAGTGTATCATCGATAATAGTAGCAACCAATGCCGTCCTATTGCAACATGTAGAAAAAAAATTAGTAAATGTATAAAGGAATTATTTCAACCCAAACAGCAAAATTAGAACGAGTTATTCAAACTCAACAAGCAAAGCAGGTTTTTTATAAAGAGTTTGAGTGGCACGAATGAGACAAGGTTGTTTCGTTCTTGGGAAAAACTGAAAGTTAGATTGTAGGAATGATGGCGGAATAACTAAGGAATATATTTTCCAATTTTATCCGCGTTTATCCTATACTCTTGAGCAATTAGCGTTAGAAAAAGAAAATTTGGATCAAGTCGAGGTCGTTCTGCGAAAAAAGTTGCAGATGAGTGAAAAATTTAAGAGTTTCATTCACATTGAATAGTCATTTCTCATCTCATTTTTCTTTTCTTATTCGATGAACTAAATCCACGACATCTTCTTCTTGTATTTTCTTTTTGGCTTTGTGCAAGGGTTTTGTGAGCTCGCTCCATGACTTTGTTTTCATGTATTCGTTTGTAATGGTTTGGGCGATTTCGCTTAATTCTTTTTGGGTTTTCTCCACAAACGACGAAAAATCTTTTCCAATGGGTTGAATCATGAGTGCTTCCTCTTTTCCGAGATCTATTTTTTCCGTAAACGTTTTAGTGGATAGGTTTTGGGAATACTTTTCGTATCCCAGCATGAAAAGGGTCTTTTCGATTGCGAGCTTTTTTACGGATTCAACGGTAATCTTGTTCTGACGTAATACGTGTAAGTCCACGTAGTCGCGGGCTTTGACTCCTCTTCGCGTGAGGATGGCTCGGACCTTTTCGGCCGCAATCTCCTGGAGATCATACACGGGGAGTCGAGCGGATTGGATCGCGAGACGTGCATTTTCGGGGTACACGGCTTGGAGTTCTTTCGCATTTTCCGGGCATAATGGTTTTAGTTCATGAATTTTGTTGGGATAGGTTATTTTTTCAGTAAAATTAATCTGTATTTTGATGAAGGTAGGGGTTTCGGAAGTAGCGGAATCATACCAAAATTTGAAGGTGCAAAATCGATTACTCCCGCCAAGCTGAACGTAATGTTTATCAGATTTGATGGGCTTGAAGTCCATCTTCATTTCCATTGCTATGGTTTCAAAGAGGGTTAAAAGGTGATTAATTTCTTTTGACAATTGTTTTCGAGTCCCCTTGTTGGATAGGTTAGAAAATTTTTGGGTATTCATCCAGGTAAAATCGAGATCCTCGGAAAAGCGATAATATCCAAAGTAGGCTTTTGTCAGGCAGGTGCCTCCCTTGAAGGCAAAGTTTTGGGCGAAATGCTCGGATTTTTCGAGTTCGAGTAATAGGCCTTGCAATAATAGGTCTTTCTCAATGAATGATTTGTTGGTGATTCCTTTTTCGTTGGAAATCCATTCAATGAGTTCTTTTTCAATCATCCGAGTTCCTCCGCAATTCTTCTCACGAATGGAGAATAATGTTTCGCGTATTTCTTGAGCTTTTTTTTGGAGGCATGCTCACTCCACTCGATTAACTCATCGATGATGGCTTTGTCGCTTCGCCCGTTGTACTTGCGCAGGTGAATAAGGTCTAATAGACTCTTTTCCACATCCGAATAGCGTAAATAATCCTTTTTTATGACTCCGAACCCGAATAATTCTTTTTTGATTTTGACAAACTTTACGCGCCGGCCCAGAATAATGATTGGTTTGGCTCGAAAAATAGTATCGGAGACCACATACTCCACGTTGAAGAACTCATGGGTAATAGCATTCATTTTGATTCCTGTTTCCAATCCAAAGTACCAGTTTGCTACTTTTTTGTATTCCATTCCCCGCGCAATGGCTTCATAAAAATTGGGGAAACCGGATCGTAAGCGACGCTCGGAAATGGTTGGAATATAGAAAAATCCCCTGAAAATACGGTCGAGGTAATGGTGGGTGTAGAGATACTTGATCGCCAAAAGATAGGGAATTCCAATCCTTTTACACTCTTCCTTGAGGGTAGTATCTGAGATAAAGCGCTCCTTCCGAAGCAATAACCGTCGAACCAATAACCGATAATCCATCATATCACTATTCCACTATAATAGTGGAACTATAATATAAGCCTTTTTAGTCTTTTCCGCCAAATAATCCCTTAAAATAATCTCTTAATTCCGTCCGTGTCATGGTTTGGTGGTATTTTTCGTATTCTTTTTTGTCGTCCTTGTTGGTGACGATGAACCACCATTCTTTGTATTTTTGAAAAATGTTTTGAGCGACCTTGCGGGTTAAGTCCATGGGTGTTTTGAGTTGGGTTCCGGTTTCGATTTCGAGTGCGATGAATTCACCAAAATCGGGATTGTCTTTTTTTGGAACCCAAATCAGGATGTCGGGCCCGATGCTGGCATAGGTGCTGACTTCTTCAGTGTGCTTTCGTATTTCGTCGGCGATGATTTGGACCATGAATTGGTGTTCTAGG
>JAGVNS010000022.1 GCA_020053155.1 Nitrososphaerota archaeon | reverse complement strand
GCGCACGCTGCCCGCCGCACAATATCATTTGAGAAAAATATTTGACAACAAAAAAGCACTGCCTAAAATGTTCCAATATTTAAGAGATTAACTATTAGTGCATTATAAGTATCCGTAAAACTTGGTTGACGAACTAGTCGATCAGTAATATATTTAGGATGCGGCGAACCCGCTATTGGATGGGTGTGAAAATCTGTGTGAGCACTATTATACATTTTAGTTTGTGTTTTTTCTCTTGTCTCATCAGTTCGCTGTACTCTTAATGGATTGGTTCCTATTACTTGCCAACCTACTTCAAGGTCACGCACAGATGGCGTATTTTCAATAAAGTGAATTATCTCCCGCGGATTTACCTCAACAATAGGATGAGGATTTGAAACAGTCGGTATTGATTCAATAGGAACCTTATGAATTCTTTTCGCGACATAATGAGCAAGTAAAAAAGTAAATAATGCTGCTCCAGTCATGCCAATAGTCATTCGCCAAAAATAACCCCGACCAGAATGGAATCCTGATTGTCGCACGTTGCGAATGGCCGATGAAATTTTCCTCTGCGCCGCTCCTTTTTTTCGATTCAGATGAGGTCGTCTACTCGCAGGGACTTGTTTCTGTCTTCTGAAACCCATACTATGCACTAAAACCCCCTTTCATTAAAAGGGAATGAGGGCATTCTGGGGTAATGGACAAGCAACTCATTCTCCAATTGGCCATGTACTTCATCATCGTCAACTTGGTGGGGTTGTGGGTGGGGTATACCATTATCCAGCAGGACGTCCAACCCACCATCATCAACGATGACCCCAATGACCCCATCAATTCGCTCGGGTTGCTTGGATACATGCTCCTGGGAACCATCCTCATCCTCGCGGCCATCAAGTTCCTCCCTGACAACGTGCTGTATTGGGTATTGAAGGGAACGGAAGCGCTGGCCTTGATTATAACGGCCTTCATCACTTTTTTTGCGTTTATCCCCGAAGAGTTTGCCCTTTTACTCGCCGTTGCACTCATTACCATCCGCATCTTTTTGCCCCAGTATTTAATCTGGAGAAATATTTCATCCATCGTTGCAACCGTTGGAGTGGGTGCGTTATTGGGTTCAAGTATCGGCGTTTTTCCCGTCATTATCTTCCTTATTTTGCTCGGAATATACGACTACATCGCGGTATTCAAAACCAAACACATGGTGACAATGGCAAAGGCTGTGGCCAAAAAGAATTTGTCATTTACGTTTGCTCTCCCCACGCCCAACCACCAATTCGAATTGGGAACGGGGGATTTGGTCATGCCATTGGTGTTTAGCGTTTCGGTGCTGAACGACTCGCTCAGCCGAGGAATGGTCTGGCCGTACGCCACCATTCCCTCTCTCGCCATTCTCGCGGCATCCTTTGTGGGATTGGCCTTTACTATGGATTATGGGAGCAAGCACGTGGGAAAGGCCCTGCCGGCACTGCCATTACAAGTCGGCCTGATGATTCTCATGTACGGGATTCTATCCGTATCCGGGACATTCCCATAAAAAAGGGACGAATGAATAATGAGAGGTATGACCCCCCATTCCGTACGATTCACTTTTTCCCCCGCACTCTACCCTCAAACACCTTTTGTAAACCACTCGGTCTTCTTGCACGGGGAAATAGTTGAAATCAAAACCCGCCAGAATGAGCAAATCGTGCGCGCGAAAGACGAGAAAGGAGAGTGGAATGCCTACGCCGAATCAACCATTGCCCTCTTCGAAAAAGGAAACCTCGTTCGAGCATATGGAATCATTGTTTCTCAGCCGGACGGGAACACCATGCTTGCGGCAAAGTGGATAAAAAAAATTGAGAAAGAAGAATATGAGTATTGCCAGCGCGAAACAGGGGTTGAATGGGAAAAAATGGAAAAGGAAAATCCCTCTTTGAAAGGGCTCAAACCGTTTGTTCCCAAAAAAAATATTGAAAAAAATCCTCCAACCCAAGCAGAAAACACTTCAAAAGTACATCCCGAAACCGACTCGGATTTCATTCCAGCCGCCCAACTCAAAATAGAACGGGAATACCTCTGAATGCTTTTTTAGCGTCTCCCCCGCACGGCTTTTATAAACACTTCGACCCCGATTCCATTCATGAGTCTCACTTACGAGCAAATGCTCGACCGGCTTTACGCCCAAATACCCAAGCGTTCGCTCGAAAAAGAACGATTCGAATTTCCCCGAGTAGAGAGCTTTACGCAGGGACCTAAAACATTTGTCAAAAACTTCCTGCAATTAACCAAAATCATGCGGCGAGAGAATCCAAAGGATTTGCTTAAATTCCTGACCAAGGAAAGCGCCTCCCCGGCCAAACCAGAAGGAGACCGATTGATGATGGGGGGAAAGTTTTCAGAAAAACAAATCAACGACTGGTTTACGCGATTTTTGGAAGAGTTTGTCCTATGCAAAGAGTGCGGTAAGCCGGACACGCATTACGTGGAGCATAACGGCGTGCGGCAACTGAAATGCGAGGCGTGCGGTGCGATATCGCCCATTCGAGGATGAGAAAATTGAACAAAAAAAGCATTGCCATCAAGATGCACGACACTGAATCAGGCTCCGTGTTGACGGTGGCAGATGCCGAACTGCTGGGAAAAACGCTCAAAGAGGGAGTCGTTTCGTTTACGGTAAGCAAACGCTTTTACCACGAAAAACTGGTTTCAGAAAAAGAACTTGAACCCTTATTGAATGGAGCAACCAACATCAATTTGATTGGGAGCATCAGCATTGGCATCGCGAAAAAAAAGGGGCTGGTAGGGGAAAGCGGAGTGAGACGCATTTCTGGTATTCCCCACGCGCAGGTCTATAAAGTGAATCTCTGAGAGTGAAATATACATGGTCGAAACAGCCACAACGGAAAACGCCCCGGATTCCGGGTACAAGATGCGCTTACCCTATCGCGACCACGGAGAAATGTTTGCGATTGTGGCAAAATTACATGGCACGGACCAAATTCTCGCCGCATGCGAGGATGGAAAAGAAAGACACTGCCGCATTCCCGGAAAACTCAAAAAGAAAGTCTGGATGAGAGAAGGGGATGTTATTATCGTACGATTGTGGGACTTCCAACCCATCAAAGCGGATGTGGTGTGGCGATATCTGCCCATGCAAACCGAAAAATTGAGACGAATGCACTTGCTGGAAAAGCTGCCCATTTAACGAATAAAACGCAGGGTTTCTTATTCTCCTTTACGGCCCAACTAATCTATGATTCCCGACGAATACAATCTCTCCAAACTCTTTCCAGAGGAAGACTTGCGGAAGACATTTGAGAAAGTGTTTGACCACAACGTCATTCGTGTCATTCATGGAATGGCCAGCGCAGGGCACATTGACCATTTGGAATTTACTATTTCAACCGGAAAAGAAGCCCACGTTTTCCGCGCGGCCGATAACTCAGGCCACTACCGCGCGGTAAAAATATACAAAATAGAAACCAGCGACTTCAAACGAATGGAAGATTACTTGCATTTTGACCCGCGGTTTGAACGCGTAAAAAACGACAAACGCCAAGTCGTTTTTGCGTGGACACAGAAAGAATTTTCTTCCCTACGAAAACTAAAAAACGCAGGAATCTCCGTTCCAACCCCTCTTGCGGCCAAAGAAAACGTTCTCGTGATGGAATTCATTGGAGAAAAAGGGGAGGCGAGCCCGCGGCTCAAGGATGCGCGCGTGAAGGATGTGAATAAATTTTATTGGGAAATCGTCAAGATGATTGCCCAAATGCTCAACGCCAAAATCATTCATGGAGATTTGTCGGAATACAACATTCTCGTGCGGGAACAAAAGCCAGTAATCATTGACGTGGGGCAGACCGTTCCCACTATTCACCCAAACGCAAAAAAGTTCTATGAAAGGGACGTTAAAAACATGCTCAAAGTGTTTCATAGAATGGGAAAGAAAGACCTGACATACGAGCATTTTTACGAAGACATCAAAAAAGCAAAAGAAAGCCAGGAAAAAAATTAGACAAACACCGTATCGCGCGACCCATCTGGCTTCGTACTGGGTGGGTTTTCAACGGCCAGCAAAATCAAGTCTTTTTTTCCGGCTTTGAATCCGTGAACGTGTTTGGGTGGGTAGTAAATCACATCTCCAATCTTAACTGGGTGATCTTGCCCATTGAGAAAAACAGTCCCCTCTCCCTCCACCACATACACGAAGGAATGGGAGTAATGGTGGTAGTGGTTAGGGACTTCTTGCCCAGCTAAAATAGTTACGCGGATGATTCCCGGCCCCTCAAATGGGAAGTTTTGAATGGCGGCCCCACTTTCCACGGAATTTGGCACGGGCCATTCCCTCGAGGAGTGAATCCATGCCAGCATAGGGCGAACAAAAGCCAGAATCCTCTTAAACCCTCTTTAGGACTATTAGTCTATACACCCCTGAAAGGTGGATCCCCTCCCATGCCTATTGAAGAATTCTCCATCCCAAAAGACCGTGTGGCGGTTGCGATTGGCCCGAAAGGGGAAACTAAAAAAGCCATTGAAAAAGAAACCAAAACAAAAATTCGAATAGACTCCAAAAATGGGGATGTTGTCATTGAGGCCGAAGATGCGGCAGTGGCAATGAAAGCCGGAAACATCGTACGCGCCATCGGAAGGGGTTTTTCTCCCGAGCACGCCATGAAGCTCGTGGACGATGAATACTATTTGGAACTCATCAATCTCCCCGAAATTCTAGGAAAGAACTGGAAGCACATTCAAAGCAAAAAAGGGAGAATTATTGGAAAAGAAGGCGTGATTCGTCAAAAAATAGAGCAGGACACCCACACCTTCATTTCGGTTTACGGAAAAACCGTCGGAATCATCGGGAAAGCCGAGGCCGTGGAAAAGGCCCAGCATGCCATTACCATGCTCATTCGCGGCGCAGAGCACGCCACGGTATTAAATTACTTGCGGCAATCCCATACCAATGAGGAAGAGTTTGAGTTTAGGTGAAAAGTTATGGCGAAGACTCCCGATGCACCCGAAAAAGCCGTTAAACCCGTTCCCGCAAAGACCGAAACGGTGACGGCCGATGAACTCGCAAAAGAGTTTCGCGAACATTCCGTCGCAGAATTTTTCAAAAAAAATAAACAAATGCTCGGATTGAGCGGAAAAACAAAAGCGCTCACTACGATTGTGCACGAATACGTGACAAACTCCCTGGATGCGTGCGAAAATGCCAACATCCTGCCCGACATTGATGTGCAAATCACAGAGTTGGGGGATGAATATTATGAAATAACCTCCACGGACAACGGACCCGGACTCACCAAAGAAACCGTTGGAAAGGCATTTGGACAATTGCTCGCCGGAACAAAGTTTCATCGCTTGATGCAGATGCGGGGACAGCAGGGGATAGGCGCCTCGGGATGCAGTATGCTTTCCCAAATGACCACGGGAAAAGAAGTAAAAGTGGTTACCGGAAACTCCCACGAAGTTTTTTCATGCGACTTAAGCATTGACACAAAATATAACCAACCCAAAGTAAGCAACATTGTTCACTTAACCAAAAAGTTTCGCGGAACCATTGTAAAAGCACAATTCAAAGAAATGAAATACATCAACAATGAACAAGGACCCTTAGAATATTTGCGGCGCACCGCCATCGCCAACCCGCACGCCAAAATAACATTCACGGACCCGGCCGGACAAACAATCGTGTTTGAACGAACCGTCAAAAAAGTTCCCGATAAGCCGGAAGAAGTACAGCCCCACCCCCGAGGGATTACGGTGGATGAGCTCCTAAACATGGCCAAAGCTACCCCTTCTCGAAAAACCAATTCCTTTTTGAAAACAGAACTCGACCGAATGGGGGACACCGCCCTCAAAGAGATTGAAAAACAAGTCTCGTTTGATTTGAACAAAGACCCCCGCCAATTATCTTGGAAAGAAATTGAAGAAATCATCAAAGCATTCAAAACCATCCAATTCATTGCCCCGAGAACGGATACGCTGCGGCCCATTGGAGAGGAACAAGTCGAAAAATCCCTCAAGAGCATTGTCGAGCCCGAATTTTTATCGGTGATTACACGCAAACCAAGCGTTTTTTCGGGCGGGTACCCATTTCAGGTAGAAGCCGCCATCGCATACGGGGGAAAAGCAGGGAGAAAAATAGGAGAAGAGATGCGCATGGAAATAATGCGCTTTGCCAACCGCGCCCCCTTATTATTTGACACGGGGGGGTGCGGAATTACCGAAGCAGTAAAAAGCATCGACTGGAAACGCTATGGAATACGCGATGCCGAAACCGCGCCAGTAACCATTTTTGTGAATCTTATTTCGGTACACATTCCCTACACGGGGGCGGGAAAGCAGTCCATTTCAAATGATGAAGAAGTGGTAGAAGAAATCCGCCTATCCCTCATGGACGTGGGGAGACGAACGGCGCGCTACATCATTGGAAAAGAGCGCGAGAAACTAAAGCAAGAGAAAAAGCGCATTTACATGAAGTACGCGGTAGAAGTGGCCATTGCAGTAGGAGAGCTCACGGAGAAGGACCCAAAACCAATCGAACACAAGCTTTTGGACATTGTATCGAAACGATTGAAATTGGATGAACAACAGGAGAAAGAGTTAGAAGCCGAGTCGGATGAAGAGCTGGAAAAAGAAATCGCTCGCCTAAGCAAGCAAGAGAAAGAAGCCAATATGGGAAAGGGAGCGAAAAAGAAAAAAGGGGAAGAAGCGGAAGAGGGCGGGGAGGAATAACGCATGGTTGATACCAAAACAAAGGATAAGGAAGTCATCAAGAAACTAGAAGGATTGGGAAACCAAATCATCCAGCAAATAAACAAGGGGGACTCTCCAACCGTTGAACTTCCCGTGCGCTCACTCGGAAACATTTACTTCGACCAAAAATCTCGCACCATTAAGCTCGGAGACAAAGTATCCGAACGACAATTCCTCAACATTGCGCATACGCGAAAATTCATGCAAACCGCATTGGTTGCCAATGAAATCAAAAAAGTGATTAACCAAAGCGCCACCGTATCCATTCGTGATCTCTATTACGCACTCAAACACACTATTGAAGGAACGCAGGAAAATACTTTTGAAAATCAATCGGAATCTGATCCTTTAATCGAGGACTTGGAAGCGTCGCTCAACCTGCTCCGCGAAGAACTGCACTTAGCCGCATCTGCAAAAGGAATCATTGCCGGAAACATGGTCGTGAAGGACGGGAACGACACGATTGATTTATCCAAAATGGGAAGCGGGGGATGGAGCGTCCCCTCCAATGTGGAAGAAGACCGCGTAGAAATAAAAAAAATGGATGCTTCGTATGTACTGTTCATCGAAAAGGATGCCGTTTGGAGACGCTTTAACGAAGACCGATTCTGGCAAAAAAACGATTGCATCATTATCACCGGACGCGGACAAGCCGCGCGGGGAGAACGAAGACTGGTACAGCGATTGAACCGCGAACACAAACTCCCCATTTATGCATTAATGGATGCCGACCCCTGGGGAATGTACATTTATTCCGTCATTAAACAGGGAAGCATTTCCCTCTCGTATTCGGAAGAAAAACTTGCAACCCCTGACACCAAATACATCGGGCTTACGGTTGGAGATGTGGACAAATTCAAAATACCCAAAGAAGTCACCATAAAACTCAACCAATTGGACTTGAAACGATTATCCGAGTTGCAATCGTATGAGTGGTTCAAACACAAAAAGTGGCAGGCGGAATTTGATTTGATGCGAGAGAAAAACATCAAAATGGAGCTGGAAGCCCTATCCAAAAAAGGAATTCGCTTCATTACGGAAGAATACCTGCCTCGAAAAATCAAAGACGAAGACTTCTTGCCGTGAATGGGATTGGCAACCTTTTTAATGGCCAAAATTCATGCCTCACGCATGAAACCCAACCTTTCCTATGCCTTCAACGCCAAATCCGTGGCGATTATTGGCGCCTCCCGCAGTCCAGGAAAAATAGGGTATGTGGTGCTTGAAAATTTTGTGAAGGGAAATTTTAGAGGGAAAGTATTCCCAATCAATCCCCACGCGGACCGCATACTGAACGCGAAGTGCTACCCCTCCGTTTCAGCCGTAAAAGAAACCATTGATTTGGCCATCATCGCGGTTCCGGGAGAATTTGTTCCGTCCGTCATCGAAGAGTGCGGAAAAAAGAGAGTAAAATCATGCATCATCATTTCGGCCGGATTTTCGGAGATAGGAAACGCTCAACTGACGAAAAAACTACAGCACGCCATGGAAAAATACCCCCGCATGCCATGCATTGGACCCAATTGTTTGGGAATATTGGACACGCATTCAGGAATTGACACGCTCTTTTTACCCCGTTATAGGCTCATGCGCCCCCAAAAAGGAAAGATATCATTCATCGCCCAATCGGGGGCATTGGGAAGCGCGGTACTGGATTGGGCAGGCAGTAAAGAGTACGGAATCAACAAATTCGTCTCGTATGGGAATGCCATGAGTGCAGATGAGGCGGATTTGCTGGAGTTTTTGG
>JAGVNS010000092.1 GCA_020053155.1 Nitrososphaerota archaeon | reverse complement strand
CTGGTCAACGTGTTGGGATTGGTATTGGGCGTGGCAACCGCTACGAGCGACGCGCGCATCGTGATTGTGGCAGGGCTTGCCGCGATGTTTGCGGAGGGAATTTCTATGGGGGCCGTGGCCTACACTTCGAGCAAGGCCACTCTTGAGTTTTACGAAAAAGAAAAGCGACGTGAACGGAGGGAGATTGAGGAGATTCCAGAGGAAGAAAAAGAGGAGGTGCGGAAAATATATTATGACAAAGGTTTTCGAGGCAAGCAGTTGGAAATGGTGGTGCAAAAGCTTACCGCAAATCGTGACCAGTGGCTGCGTACCATGATGGAGGAGGAATTAAGGCTTCAAAATCCCCGTGAAACGCCTTTTCAGTCGGCCGTTATTGTAACCATTGCCGCGTTGATTGGTGCGTTATTTCCCATCATCCCTTTTTTCATTTGGCCGGTATCTACGGCCATTCTGATAACCGTGCTCTTTTCCCTCGTCGTGTTGTTCATTGCGGGAGCGTTTAAGGGACGCTTCACCAGTGTCCCCTGGCTGCGTTCGGGATTGGAGTTGGCCATTATCGGAACGGGTGCCGCGCTCATTGGGTACTTGATTGGCTCTTTGTTGAGCGTTCCCGTAGCATAAGCTATTTTTTTTGAGTCGGATGGAAGAAGTGTTTATAGCCTTTTTTTCCGGGCTTCCTGGTAAAAAACCATTTTTTACAAGGCCCACAAAACTAACGGTTTTTATCGGGTTTTCTAAAAAGGCCGTGTTAAAGGTCTATATTGCGCCCGTTCCCTGTTTGGATGTATGTTCGGCGCCTGGTCTTCGCTTGTGGCAACTCGGGAGGTTTTTTTTTCCCTTTTTGTTCGCTTTTTGTTTCTCTTGTTCGTGTTTCTTTTTTTGTCTTCAACCCTTTATTGGTTCAATCGTACGCACCGGATTCCTCCGTTAAAATTGATTTGGCGTACGATGATACTCGCCGCAAAGCGGTTTCCCACCATCCTTGTTCATCGCGTCAGAATCATTCCCGAAAGGGTACGCCACCGCCTGAATCCCCAACGCTACCCTCAACCAGACCCCTATCCAAAGATTAAAAAAATGGGAAAGAAAAATTTTCGCTACTCTAAAAAAAGAAAATAGTTTTTTTTTCTTCATTTTTTTTTGGGGGTTGTTTTGTGTGGTTGTTGTTCGGTCTTTATTCTGCCGGTTAGCGAGCGTTTTTCAAATGGCTTTCAATCAATCGTTTGAGTTCCGTTTTGGGCATCATTCCTACTATTCTTCCCTCTTCTTTTCCATGCGAAAAAATGACCAAGCAGGGAATGCTCATGATTTGATGCGTCTGCGCTACGTCTTCGTTTTCGTCGATGTTTATTTTGGCAAACTCCAGCTTCCCCTTGAATTCCCCTTCCATTTCCTCAAAAAGGGGGGAGAGCATCTTGCATGGTCCGCACCACGCGGCCCAAAAGTCCACAATAACCGGTTTCGTGCTTTTCAGCACTTTCTCTTGAAACGTTTGACTAGTGAGTGATGTAACCATGTTCATTCCTCCCATCCTACCCCAATGGTACTTTACAACAAATAGGTTTTTGGCTTATAAGGATTAAGGATTGAATATGCCTTCTTTCCCTCGTCTCATTGCGCATGTGGATATGGATGCGTTTTTTGCCTCCATTGAGGCCCTTGACCATCCGGAATGGAAAAACGAACCCATTGTAGTTTGCGTTTTCTCCGGCCGAACAGCTGAGAGTGGAGTGGTGAGTTCTTCTTCCTATGACGTTCGAGAAATGGGGGTGAAAGCAGGCATGCCCATTGTTCAAGCCAAGCAGAAATGCCCCTTTGCTCACTTTGTTTCCGTGCGTCATGAGCGCTATTCTCAACTTTCGGAAGAGGTTTTCATTCGTCTCTTTCCTATTGCGGATGGGGTGGAGATTGCGAGCATTGATGAAGCGTATGCCGACCTCACTCAAAAATCAAAAGGAGACTATTCATCCGCAGAAAAGTTATTGCACTCTTTTCAATCGGAATTGAAGCGCGAGGTTGGACTCTCCTGTTCCGTGGGATTAGGTCCCAACAAGCTGGTTGCCAAAATGGCTTCCGATTTTATAAAACCGGGCGGTTTTACGGTTGTTCTGCCAGAAAATACTCAATCCTTTCTCGACCCTCTCCCCGTAAAAAATTTGTTGGGGGTGGGTCCTAAAACGCAAGGGGAACTCGAAGGACTACACATTTCCACCATCCTTGATTTGCGCTGTGCCAGTTTAAATGAATTAGTAAAAGTTTTTGGAAGTGTGAAAGGGCACTATTTGTTTTTTTCCTCCCGAGGAATGGATGAATCTCCAATAGAATCCAACCGCGAACGGAAACAACACTCTAAAATTTGGACATTAAAGCAAGATACCCATTCCTGGACGGAAATTAAACCCCTCGTTGCACAAAATGCGGAAGAATTATGGAATGAAACTGTGGGGAAAGGGCTATTTTTTACTCAAATAGGGGTTATTGGGATTTCGGCCTCCTTGATTCAAACCGGAAAGTCCAAAACGTTTTCATTGCCCATTTCCACACGCGAAGGGTTTATGCAGGGACTCGAAGAATTGTTCCTCGAATTGTTTGAATCAAACCCATGGCCGTGGCGCAGGGTTGGAATACGTGTCTCAGGCTTTGTTTCTCCCCCCAAACAAAAACGATTGGGGGATTTTTGAAATGGTTTTAATAACCAAAAAGACTTTTCTCTCTCATGCCTTACCGCAGACGGATGGGTCGGTTGCCGCGCAGGGTTCTGGGGATAGACAAGCTCCTTTTCAACGAGTTGTCGCGATGGGTCGCCTCCCCCGAGTTCCATGAATTGAGCCTGAAAGCGCGGGAAGATTTCACGCGTGCGAAAAGGTTGGTCGGAGCCCGCCTCTTGCCCCTTGACCAAATAGTGTATTGGCGCAAAAGGCTGGGAATGAAACCATAACCATTCACATTCTGATGGTGCCCATAAATTTTTTTAGGGGAAACGCATTCAATACGTCTTTTGTTTCAACCCACCCTCTTCGTGCCTGTCCAATCCCCCATTCCATAAAATCCAAATTTCCAATTGAATGTGCATCTGTGTTTATCACCAGTCTAATTTCCCGTTTCAAACACTCCCGAATATGTGACGGGTCAAAGTCCATGCGGGAAGGGTAGGCGTTTATTTCCATTGCTTTTCCTTGTTTTTTGGCTTCATCCAATACCTTTTCTAAATTGAAAGAATAAGGGTTGCGTTGATTCACCAACCTTCCCGTAGGGTGGGCAATAAAGTGCACGTATTCATTGTCGAGCGCTGAAATAAGTCGGTTGGTCATTTTTTTCTCATCGTTTTTGAATCCTGAATGGATGCTTG
>JAGVNS010000136.1 GCA_020053155.1 Nitrososphaerota archaeon | reverse complement strand
GTCCCGAGGACCCCAATCCAAGCTTTTCTTCAAAAAAGCTAAAAAGGACGGGAAACAATGATGAAACACCAAGAGGACATTAAATCAGGACAACACACATCCAATTGTTACAGGGATAAAATGGCTGCGGACGATCAGGAAATCGAAGTCAAGTTTTCGGTTTCAAAAGAAGTGTTTGAAGAGGCACTTCTTCGGACGAAAAAGCTGGTGCCCTTGCATGGGAAATCCGCTCAGAAAGATGAGTATTTCACTCCACTCCATCGAAATTTTGTTTCGCCGGAATTTCCATTTGAATGGTTAAGCATTCGAGAGCGTGGGGGTAAAACAATTTTGAATTACAAGCATTTTTATCCCGAAAATGCAGCGATTGTAACCCATTGTGATGAGTATGAAACGGTGGTTGAGGATTCCTCAAAACTGAAAAAGATTTTCGATGCTCTCAACATCAAATCTCTCGTTGTTGTGAAAAAGGACCGGGAGACGTATAATATTAGTGGTGAGTTCGAGATTGCTTTTGATACCATGGAGGATTTAGGGTATTTCATTGAAATCGAAGCGATGAAGAACCTTGGTGATGTTCAAAAAACCCGCCAACTTATTTTTGGGTTGGCTAAAAAGCTGGGGTTGGACGTTAACGCAGGGGATAATCGTGGCTACCCTTACCTTTTGATGAAAAAGCGCGGCCTAGTTTAGTCCAGTTGGGTAAATCGGGTGCGCCTGCGTCATGGTTTTGACTTGCTCCCGAACCCGGTTCATTACACTTTGATCTTGGGGATTGAATACCACTTTGGCAATCATTTGACCAATTTCCCTGCACTCGCTCTCCGTGAATCCTCTCCCTGTGAGGGTGGGGGTGCCCACGCGGATGCCGGATGGGTCCAACGGTTTGCGCGGATCATAGGGAATCATGTTCTTGTTTACTGTAATGTTGACCGTGTCCAACAGCGTTTCAGCCTCTTTTCCTTTGATGGGGGCGTTTTTCAAATCCACTAAACACAGGTGATTATCCGTTCCCCCTGAAACCAGGCGCAGACCGCCCTCCATTAATCCTTCTCCCAATGCGTGCGCGTTTTTTACGATTTGAGAAGTGAACACTTTGAATTCAGGCTTCAGCGCTTCCCCAAACGCTACGGCCTTCGCCGCAATTTGGTGGTTGTGGGGGCCGCCCTGCATACCCGGAAATACTGCTTTGTCAAGGGCTTCGCCAAATTTGGCTTTGGCCATAATAATCGCCCCGCGGGGACCGCAAAGGGTTTTGTGCGTGGTGGTCATCACAATGTCTGTTTCGGGAAAAGGGGAGGGATGCACTCCTGCGGCAATCAACCCCGCGACGTGAGAAATGTCACTCATGGAAACCGCTCCCACTTCCTGGGCGATTTCCGCAAACGCTTTGAAATCAATGGTGCGAGGGTATGCGGATGAGCCCGAAACAATTATTTTAGGCTTTTCTTCCATCGCCTGTTTTTTGATGACATCATAATCCAACATTTCTGTTTCCTGACTCACTCCATACGAAACAATTTGGTAGCTTTTTCCACTGAAATTGAGTTTGTGTCCATGCGTTAAGTGACCCCCATGCGCGAGGTTCATTCCCATTAATTTGTCTCCATAATTGATAGTGGCCAAATAAATGGAGGCATTGGCCGGACTCCCTGAATAGGGCTGCACATTTACATACTCACAACCAAACAGTTGTTTACACCGGTCAATTGCTACCTTTTCTACTTCGTCAATGAATTGGTTTCCCCCGTAATACCGCCTGCCCGGGTACCCTTCCGAGTATTTGTTGTTCAACACACTTCCCAATGCTTCTAATACTGCCCGCGAGGGAAGGCTTTCGGAGGGAATGAGTTCCAACACATCTTGCTGGCGCGCAAACTCCTTCTGCACAAACGCATAAATGGTTTCGTCTTCCATTTTCAACGAATTGGAAAATCGAGAATCAAAACTACTTTTCGTTTGAGTTGGTTCATTCATTTTCTCCCACCTTCACTCATTCTTTTTTTGATCCTTAAAAGGGCTGAGGGTTCCCTCACTGTATTGGCGCAATGCTGAAACAATCACTTCCATTTCAACCGCTTGCACTTTTTGCTTCAGCGAATCCGAAGTCTCTCCATCCACTATGGGAATGGTTTGTTGAACAAGAATGGGTCCCTTATCCACGTCCGCGGTGACAATGTGTAACGTTGCCCCGCTCACTTTTACTCCGGCATCCAACACCTCTTGATGCACGTCCGCGTCAAACTTTCCATTGAATGCAGGAAGTAATGATGGATGGATGTTCCAAATGTGCAAAGGGAACGCATCCAGTAGGGGTTCGTGAACAATGCGTTTGTATCCAATCAGCAAAATCACTTCTACTCCTGCGTCTTTCATTTTTTGGGTCATTTCGGCGTCAAACGCTTCGGTAGTGGGGAATGACTTTCGGTCCAAAAAAAGCGCGGGAAGGTTGTGTTTGCGTGCGCGCTCCAAAATGTACGCATCTGTCACATTTGAACACACTAATCCTATTTTGGCGTTGAGCGAATGCGACTCAATCGCATCAATTACCGCTTGCATGTCTGTTCCTTTGGTGCTTCCAATGACCCCTACCACTATTTTGCGCGAATTTTTTTTGGATTGGGTTTGGTTCTTGCACGCACGGATGGTGTTTTCCATCAAACACGCAATAGTCATCGGTCCCACTCCCCCGGGAACGGGGGTGATGTATCCCGCGACATCTTTCACCGAATCAAAATCCACATCTCCCACTAATTTGTTGTCTGGAGAACGGGTAATTCCCACGTCAATGACAACCGCCCCGGGCTTGACCATTTCTTTGGTAATGAATTTGGGCTTTCCCACCGCTGCCACCAAAATGTCTGCTTGCTTGGTCATTTCTCCCAAATTTTTTGTTTTAGAGTGACAAATGGTGACGGTGGCTCCTTCTCCCAAAAGCAACATGGCAGCAGGCTTTCCCACAATCAAACTCCTTCCTACCACTACTGCGTGCTTTCCTTCCATTGAAACCCCGCTCTCATGAATCAACTGGATGACCCCACGCGGGGTGCAGGGAACCAATCCTCCTTTTCCTGCGTACACTTGACTTTGATTCTGCGACTGAAACCCATCCACATCCTTTTGCGGGTCAATGGCTTGCATGACGGTTTGTTCATTCATGTGCTTTGGTAAAGGTAATTGCACCAAAATTC
This sequence comes from Nitrososphaerota archaeon, assembly GCA_020053155.1. Classification (GTDB taxonomy): domain Archaea; phylum Iainarchaeota; class Iainarchaeia; order Iainarchaeales; family VGJJ01; genus VGJJ01. Next base: position 6,285 of record JAGVNS010000136.1, on the reverse strand, counting down.
CATGAACTGCGGGATTGCGGTTGAGTTTTTGCACCGCATCTAACACTTCTTTCTCACTGGCACTTTCGGGCAAAAGAATCTTTTGACTGTGAATTCCCACCTCCTCACATGTCACTTCTTTTCGTGCAATGTACACTTTAGAAGCAGGGTTCTCTCCTACCAATACGACCGTTAACCCAGGAAAGATACCTTTTTGGTTGAGCGCACGGACCTCTTCTCTCACCTGTTCCTTGTGCGCGGCCGCCAATGCCGTTCCGTTCAGAATTTGCGCTCCCATACCCATGGGGTAAACGCCCTTCACCATATTTAATGGTTAGTCTGGAAAAAACGGTTTCCACTAAGAGCGATTGGCGGTTTCCTGGCGAAAGAGATAATAGGGGCTCTTCCGCAATATGGTTATGGAATCGAGACCATTGGCGGAACTCCAAACCATCCCTGGAATTGGCAAAAGCATTTCGCTCGATTTGTATCGCATGGGAATCCATCGCGTTTCCGACTTGAAAAACAAAAACCCTGAAAAACTCTACGCGCAATCTAATCACCAAAAAGGGGCTGTTCAAGACAGGTGCTTGCTCTACACCTTTCGCTGCGCAGTATACTTTTCCAAAACAAAGAATCCCAACCCCACTCTTTTAAAATGGTGGAATTGGAAGGACACTTTAAAAATAAAAAAAGGAAGGAAAGGGTAACGGATGCGCATTCATCTATTTCTGCACCAAAAGGGCAATTAAACTATTCTATTGTTCCTTCAGCATGCAATGTGTAATCATGGCCGCCGGAGAAGGAGTGCGCATGCGCCCCCTCACGCTCACCACCCCCAAGCCAATGATAATAGTGAATGGGAGGCCCTTGCTCCTACACCTGCTAGAATCCCTCCCGGAAGAAGTGGACGAGCTGATTCTCGTCGTGGGATATTTGGGTCAACAGATTGTGGATTTTTTGGGGAACCATTATAACGGAAAGAGAGTTTCGTACGTTTGGCAGACGGCGCGAGAAGGAACGTTTTCTGCCCTTTTGCTTTGCCGACCTTTTTTGAAAGAAGGGCGCTTTTTAGTTCTTTATTCAGACGATTTGCACGACTCGGTCTCATTGAAAAAAATGGCTTCGATACCTGGATTGTCTATCCTCACGATGCATCACGATGAACCCAAGCGATTTGGGGTCATTGAAATTAACCCGGACCACACGATTCGTTCTATCGTTGAAAAGCCGGAAAATCCAGCATCAAATCTCGTGAGTACCGGTCCCTGCGTCCTTGATTCGCGAATCTTTGACGAAAAACCCGCCAAACATTCAAACGGAGAGCTTTATTTGACCGTTGCGGTTGAGGGGCTTGCGCACCGCGTGCCTATTCACGTGGTTGAAGCACATTACTGGATTCCCATTGGATACCCTCGCGACATTTCATACGCTGAAAAGATTTTAGCCGAGAAGGGGAAAAAAGAATGATGGGCATTTCTTTTTCACTGGCACAAATGCCCGGCATGCGAAAGGTTTTGGTGGAAGAAATGCGCGCGGGAAAAATATTCATCTATCCCACCGACACCATTTATGGGATGGGGTGTAATGCCCTAAAAACAAATTCTGTTAAAAAAATAAAAGCCATCAAGAAACGCAATGGAAAAAAACCTTTGTCTGTCATTGCTCCAACTAAAAAATGGATTCGCAAACATTGCGTGGTGCGATTTCCCACTTACTTAAACCAAATTCCAGGTCCGTACACTTTACTTCTTCCCAAAAAGAATTCTTCTTTCTTACATAGTGCCAGTGCCAACGCTGCGTTAGGGGTGAGGATGATATCTCATCCGTTTCAAAAAATGGTGACGCAGGCAAACGTTCCATTCGTTACCACCAGCGTAAACCTGACGGGAGAACCGCCCGTTCATCGAATAACGAATATTCCCCCATCTATTTTGGAAAAAGTGGATTTTGTGCTCGATGCAGGGATATTGAAAAATCTCCCCTCCACCTTGATTGATTTGACGGGGAAAAAGCCCCTTCGTATTCGCCGGAAATGATATTCAGTCGCGTCTACCACCGCAATTCTTTATATTTGTCAGTCTCGTCTATGGGTTTATGGGAAGTTATATCGAACTCAATGATACCTTGCAGCTAACCACTGCGCAGGGTTTTCCAAAAGAGCTTGTTTTAGCAAAACATTTGAAAAAACCATTCCGCGCGGAACAATTCAAAGGAAAAGTATTTACTTTTGAAAATAAACCCAATATGAGGATATATCACCCGGCTCCCATTCGTTGTTTTTTAGTTCATAACATTAATGAAAAGTGGTTATACTGGGGGCATTGCCAAATAATTGAACAAACCATCCACGCCAACACAAAAACAACTTCCGGGAAGTTCATTATTACAAAAATTTATTCCCAGGAACACCAGCATAACATGAGCAAATACAAAGTGGATCCCGGCAAAGAATTCTTTCACGACTAAGCCGCAAACGCGTTCTTTTTTTTCTTTTTCACTCGCTGGTAAATGCGAAATTCGAATGTTCTGTGTTTTTTCCTGTGCGCAATGGTCCACTCTTTCTCGCTAAAATTTGGAAAATAAGTGTCTCCTTTGTATTCTTTTTTCATTATCGACAAAAGCATTCGATCCGCAATAGGGATCGTTTTTTCGAAGATAGTGGTTCCTCCAATGACGCATATTTCTTTTTTGTATGATCGCGCTTTTTTCAATCCCGCCGAGAGGGTTTGGCAAACATCAATTCCTTCTCGTTTCTTCATTTTTGTGCTCACAACAATATAATTCCGATTAAGAAGGGGTCTTCTGATGGATTCAAAGGTTTTTCGACCCATCACCATTGTTTTTCGCTGTGTACATTTCTTGAAGTGGGCCATTTCCTCCGCGTCATTCCAGGGAAGGGCGTTTTCCCTCCCGATCACCCGGTTTCGAGTGAGAGCCGCAATAATTGAAATCATTGGTTCTCCACTACTGCCGGGGGGTTTGTGATCATACAGAAACCCTTGTACAGCCCCCTTTTATTTGCTTGGTTGGGGGCGTGCGCGTGATGAACTTTTTCTTAGTGGACCCCATTCGGAAATATTTCGAGGGAGAATTCGGGTATTTTTTCATGGTGCGGGGAAATGGGTTTTGGTAAGCGTGGGGTGGGGTCGTTCATCATATACCTCTCCTTGTAAGTAAAAAATAATGGAAAGAGGAAGCTATGCTCCCTCTCCCACTTTCTGCAATTCTTTAATTCGCTCCGAAACACCCTTTGTTTCAGACTCTAATTGTTCTTTATATTCTTTCAGCATTTCTATTTTCTCCGTTCGCGTCAAAAAACCGCGACCTGAACTTGAAGTATTGTAACATCCACAATTGTCATTCATTTTTTTCACCTCGCCAACACCATTGGTATCGGACATACGATATATGCTCCTACGATATATTTAAATGCATCGGATGCCCGATAGATGTATGCGTAAGGAAAGCGAAATCAACCCGTGCTGCGACATGCGGGGATTCCTGGCCTTCCTCATATTGTTTCTCCTTTCAAAGAAACCCATGCATGGGCAGGAGATTGCGGATGAAATAGAAAAGCGAAAAGGGGAACGTCCAAGCCCCGGGACCATCTATCCTGCATTGAAAGGAATGAAGGGAGCCGGTCTCATTCAGGAAGAGAAGGCGGGGAAGACGATTGTGTACTCGTTAACGGACGATGGGAAAAAGACCTACAAAATGGCCAAGCAGCGCTTTGTGCGGACGTTCGTGGATATACTTTGACACTCCCCCCACCATCAGTCATAGCTCTCGATAATTTTCTTTTTTAATTCTTGAAAAGGTTGTTGATATCGAATTTCATTTAATCGCGGCTTGGTGAATGGAACAACGTGCTCTGAATGAATGCTTCCGTCTTTCATTACTACTATCCGATCGCTCAAGAGGATGGCTTCGTCTACATCGTGTGTAACGAGGATCGTAGTCGTGTCAATTTTTTGAATGAGATTCATCATCCATTCCTGCATGCGCAGGCGCGTGTGTCCATCGAGACTGGAAAAAGGCTCATCCATCAAAAGCAAACTGGGATTCGTTGCGAGTGCTCGTCCAAGTGAAACGCGTTGTTGTTGTCCCCCCGAAAGTTGGGTGGGATAGTCGTTTTCTTTTCCCTGCATTTCAAGCAAGGCCATTAATTCCTGAATTTTTTTTTCGTCGTTCTCGTGCAGCCCAAATGAGAGATTTTCTTTTACCGTCATCCAAGGGAAAAGAGAATGATTTTGGAAAACAAATCCTATAGTGGGGGGCGCGTGGATTTCCCCCTCCCCTTTCAATAATCCTGAAATGGCATTCAGGAGGGTGGATTTTCCCACCCCGCTTTTTCCAACAATGGAAACAAATTCCCCTTTTTTTACGGAAAGGAAAAGGCCTTTCAATACCGGCTCTTTGAAATGGACGTTAAGCCCCTTGACGGACACCAGCGCATGGCTCATTGAACATTCACCCACGGAAATAGTCTTTGTGAAACTCTCACAAATAGGTAATCGGTTAGAAATGAGAGTAGTCCCAAAACAATGAGACCTGCCATCATTTGGTCTACACGATATACAATTTGGGCAGATGCAATAAAGTATCCTAACCCGCTTGATGCACCTGCTAGTTCACTGACAAATACCATAATGAAACCCATTCCGATAGCGATTCGTACCCCGCTTACCAAAAAAGGGAGGGGTGCTGGAATAACCACCCGAGTCAACGTTTTGAGCGGATGTTTGGAAAATAGTGTAGCCACTTTCAGGTATTCTTTTGGGATGGACTTTACTCCTATTAGCGTGCTAATCCACAGCGGAAAGAAAACGGCAAACGCTATTGAAAAAATTTTAGCAATGTCTCCAATGCCCAACCAAACGATGATGAGTGGAATGATGGCGACTGGAGGAAAGGCTCGCAAAATATGAAAGAAGGGAGCAGCCGTTTCTTCAAGAAAGAAGATTCGTCCCATCGCAAGACCAAGCAGTATTCCGAGGGTGCCTCCGATGGCTAACCCCGTCAATAATCGCCAAATGCTCGTTCCCACGTCCTGGAGCAATATGCCTGAATTAAACCAGGAAATTCCTGCTTCCAATACGGCAAAGGGTCCAGGGAATAATGCCGTATTGACCAGTTGCATCCAAACAATCCCGTGCCAGAACGCCAGCATGCCGGCGAGGAATGCAAGGGCTTTCCAGTTCATTTTCATTCATTTTGCCCCTCTTGTAATAGATGACAAAAGGTCATTGCGTAGCAACGTGGAAAAGTCTGGAATTACAGAGGAATTGACTTTATTTGTGTCAATCGCCCATTGGGCTTCATCGTTCCACGTATTAAGCAATTGGTCTGAAATGCGCACCCGTAAGTCAAAGTCACTCCAAATCTTCTCAATAATTTGGGGCGAAAATTTTGTTTTTCGCGCCACTATTTCCTTGGTTTCAGCAGGGTTATCTCGAACAAAATCCTCGGCCTCCATCAATGCTTTCAATACACGCTTTGCCTGTTCTGGGTTTTTGTCTACCCAGTTTTTGTTGGCCGCAAGAAGATAAGCAGTGGTATAAACTTCGGCTGGTAGTGTGAATCGCGTCGTTTTTCCAGGAAGCGTTTGTTCGGCTAAGGTAGGGTAGGGTTCAAAGATTACGATGGCATCCACCGAAGAAGAGGAAAGCGCCCCCACCATTTCTTCTGGTTTCTGCGCAATGATTTCCACATTATCTTTCGGGATGTCAAACTGTTTTAAGTATAACTGCGTGGCATACTCGGGACTCGCCCCCAGAGTGGTTGAAATCTTTTTCTTTTCTGAGAAAAATTCCTGAATGGTTGGATTACCTTCCGTGCGCACGATCATCGGGGCTTCATTTTTGTTTTCTCCTATTTCGGTTAAAACGTAAAGTTCATTTCCCTGCATCTTTGCTAGCATTACCGGTATTTCCGCGGGAGTGCTCAACTCTACACTATTCGCTAACATTGCCTGCAAGGCAAACTTTCCAGCCGTAAATTCTTCAAGTTTTACATTTACGCCATTCTTTTCAAACAGACCCTTTTCATCTGCCACTTGCACTAATGCGCTAGCAGGAGAGAGCTGCAATCCAATGCGAACCTCACTATTATTTGGCGGTGAAAGACAGCCCAAAAATAATACACTTATGAGTAAAATCGTTACAATAATCGCTTTCATTTCAATCTCCCCCATTCTATTGTACCACACCTTCCTAAAGTAGTCATGTCTTCCTCTTTCAGGAGGACCGATTGATAGGTTTATATCTCTAAATGGGGGAAAATAAGTATGGACTTTGGTTTTTT
>JAGVNS010000030.1 GCA_020053155.1 Nitrososphaerota archaeon | reverse complement strand
CTTCTCCATATTTTCCAAATTCGTTTCCCGGAACCATGAGGACTTTGGCTTTTTTGAGCATCGAATGGACATATTCGGTGGATTTTTTCTTGTTTTTAATGCGCGGGAATACGTAAAACGCTCCTTCAGGCTCTACTTCTACTTGAAGGGTGTGAACATTTTTCAATAAATTGAGAGTCAGTTTTCTTCGCTCATCATAGCTCCTTCGCATTTTTTCTACGTAGGATTTTTTCATTTGTAAGGCGGCAAGGGCCCCGTATTGATTAGCCGTGCTGGTAGTAAGACTCGTGTAAATGTGGATGCGGCTTATTTCGCGAATGAGTTCGGAATGCCCCGCCACGTATCCTATTCTGAATCCGGGCATGGCGTAGGATTTGCTGAAGCTTTGGAGGGTGAGCACGTGATCGTGCATCCCGTTCAACGAGGCCATGCTTACGTGCCTGCTTTTTCCGAAGCAGAATTTTTCATAGGCTTCGTCCGAAAGCACAATCAAATCGTGCTCGACTGCAACGTCGGCTATTTTTTCGAGCACATTCTTGGACAGCACGGTTCCGGTTGGATTTGAGGGTGAGTTGAGAATGATTCCCCTCGTTTTATTGGTTATTTTTTCTTCCATTTCCTCGGGGTGCACCTGAAACCCGTCTTTATCCGAGAGCTTGTAGGGAACGGGTTCCCCCGTCACCATGTCAATCATGGGCTCGTAGGCCAAAAAGGCAGGGTTGGGGGTCAGTACTTCCTCTCCCGCATCTACAATCGTGAGCAAGCTCATGAGCAGTCCTTCCGTGCTCCCGGCCGTCACGCAAACCTCATTATCTACGTCTTCCAATTCTATTTTATTTTCGCGTTTCAGTTTGCGTGCGATTTCCTCGCGCAATTCTTTCAATCCGGGTATCGCTGAATAATGTGTTTTTCCTTCTTCCAGGGCTTTCTGCGTCGCACGAATAACGGGCAACGGTGCATCAAAGTCCGGCTCCCCCGGTCCAAGGGAAATAACGTCCTTATCCTCTTTGGCAATTTTCATTATTTCTTCAAATTCGGAATTGGGTAATTCTCGCACGCGCTCGGAAAGAACGTGTGACCAGCGAGGTTTTCGAGTGCGAACAGACCGTTTCATATCTCTACCAAAAATCCGTGGTTAAAATGCTTTTGCTAATGAGGGATAATTTTGAGGGGCATTAGATAATGTTTGTTTTCGCGGTAAATTCCAAACTTCTCTCGTGCGTGTGGGTCTACTTCACTTAAGTAATGTGCTTCTTTCCCGTCCCAAATAAGGGGGTCTATCCACCTGTTTTTTAGCCGATGGGCAAAATCAGGATTTTCTGAATTCACTTCAATTTGCAATTGGTAATTGAGCAATGAAACGTTTTTCTGAATGATGGGGTTGTCGCTTTTTTTGAGTATTTCAAACACTTCCTTATCCGTGAGGTAGAGCATTTCTTCCGTAATGACTTTTTTATCCAGCGCCTCGCGAAGCGCTTTCGCCATTATCTCAAAACTTGCAGCGCATCTGGGGTTGGTCCAGAGTGCTTTGTTCAGCTTTTGATAGTGTTCCGAAAACAGTTGAGCGGCCTTCACGTTCGCAAAAGCAAACTCCCCGTTGTGCGTGGTCAGGTTTTCTAAAAAATATGCGTTTGTCGTGGTCCCTGTTTCTAAAAGCCCATCCCTCAGCGTGTAATCGATTCGGTCCGCGCACAATTTTGGGAGGGGTTTTTCCAGAAGTGAAAAACGTTCTTTTTCCACGATGGTTTTCCAGTCCATTCCATATTTTTTCATGATTGCAGGTATTTCGGATTTTTCGATGACGTGAGGGAGGTGGGCATCGTCGTAATTGTCGTTGAATTCTCTAAACACCACGTCAATCACGTGCGAGAAAACCGTGTGTCCGACGTCATGCAGCAACCCCGCCACTTGTTCTTCGCGTGAGGCACCGTATTTTTGGAGCAGGATCATGACCCCCGCCCCGTGTTCATAGCGTGTGACGGTGATGGATGGGTTAACGAGGGGATGCGCCCCATTCTGCATCACTCCTTTCATTCGTTGCATGGGCTTTGATTGGATAAGCTCAATCAGTAATGGTTCCGTGATTTTGGTAGAGCCATACACCGCATCGTGAATATGCATACTCGGATGGGTGTATGGGTGAACGGGTCTAAAAACCGTTGTTTTTTGAATTGGAACCAACCCAACCCTTTTCTCCCACACACATTACTTGAATGAATGAATAATGAATCGTGGTTTGTGGGATTTGAGCTCGTCATATGGGTTTGCTCCGGTTGCAACCGCTAAGCAATCGATACGGACTTTTTTGGCAGCCGTAATATCGTGGGGCGAGTCACCTACGATGAGGGCGTCCTTTTTGGTTATGCGGGGGGTATGATTCTTGGGCTCGGCGATAGGCCTCCAGCACTAGTTGATACCGTTCCGATATTTTTTTTCCTGTGTACGTGTCATCGGAATATGTATGGAATGAAAAATAAGGGGCCAATCCCGACTGCCGGATGAGGATTTTCCCCGTTTCTCTCTGATTGGCCGTAATGGTTCCAAGGATTTTTTCATCTCTCCTAAGTCGCTCTAAAAGACGTTTAACCCCCGGGAGAACGTTTTCTTTTCCTAATTTGGCCAGGCGCTCCTTCATCTTTTTTTGATGATACTCAAGTATTCTGGAGATTGTTTTGGATGCAATGTGCTTTCCCTTGTCCAGGAATGGGGAAGGAACCATGGTGCGTGCGGGTTTTCCAAAATGTTTGGTAATTTCTTCGTCTGTTTCAAAGCTGGTTTTGGCGCATGTCCAATACGCTTCTCGCAATGCATCAAGTTGAATCCCGATGGTGTCCACCAGCGTCCCATCGACATCAAAAAGGATTAGCTTTTTTCTACCAAAAATTCTGGAATAATCTTTCATGCCATTTCACTTTGTCATTTGATGATTCGAACGTCCACTGCTTCCACGCTTTTCGGGGTGGCAATGATGGGGTTCAAATCCAGTTCTGAAATCCCTTCCTTCACCATTAATTGAGAGACCCCTTTCAACAATTGGTGCAGTTTTCCAAAATCAATTCCTTTCTGTCCGCGTATTCCGCGCAGAATGGGATAAATTTTCAGCTCTTGAATCATTTGTGCAATGTCTTCGTCACTCACGGGGCAAATGCGCAGCGTGGAGTCTTTGAACACTTCCGTGTAAATGCCCCCCATTCCCAGCAAGAGCGTGGGACCAAATTGCGGGTCCATTTTTCCCCCCACAATGAGTTCGATTCCTTTTCGTTGAGGTTGCACGGCCACATATTCGCATCCTTTTATTTCTTTCAATGCGTGAAAAGCAATGGTTGCATCATTGAGGTTGGATAAATTTAGTTTTACTCCCCCCACATCGGATTTGTGAATGAGCGTTTTTCCTATCGCTTTCATGACCCATGGAAAGGGTATTTTTTTTGGGAGAGGTAAAAGGTCGTGTTCGCTGTGCGCGGGAAAGGTGGGAATAATAGATATCCCATATTTTTGGGCCATTTTTTGGGCGGCGAGAAAATCCATTTGGTAGATGGGCTTTTGAGGGGAGATTCGCGTGGAGGCAGGCATACAGGGTTTTAGTGGAACGTGGTATAAAAGCCTGGTTTGGTGGGGACTAAAATATCCCCTTTTGGGGCAAAATAGCCTTTTTGGAGGCGTTTTAGGGCTTGTTTTTTAAGGTCTTTGGGTCCTTTTTATGCTACAAAATCGCATAATCGATTATTTTTCGTTCCGTTTTGACCCGGTCGGGGTCGCTAATTAAGTGGGTGCACGCCTGTGCCCGGAACGCGGCGAAAAAGCCTATTCGAATGCAGAGAGTTGAAAAAATATGAGTGAAAAATATAGTGTGAAAATCCATGGAGCCGGGAAGGAAATCGGCCGCTCGAGTTTTGTGTTGAACGCAGAAAACGAGCACATTCTCATGGATTACGGAGTGAAGTTTACTCCCGAGGAAACGGCCTACCCGATTCCCATCGACGTGAAATTGGATGCGACCATTCTGTCGCACGCCCACTTTGACCATTCGGGGTTCATTCCCCATTTGTTTGTGGACAATCCTGCTTCTTTGTTTATGACCAAGCCCACGCTTGAATTGTCCAAGATGCTGTGGATGGATTCGCTTAAAATTGCGGACCAGGAGGGATTGACCCACCCCTATTCTCCCGCCCACATCGCGGCGGCGGAAACCCACACG
>JAGVNS010000142.1 GCA_020053155.1 Nitrososphaerota archaeon | reverse complement strand
TATTGCCAAAAGGCTCGCTCCCAGCGGGCCGAAATATACGCCCGATTCATCACCAACAACATGAAATTAGTCCAAAAAAGAAAGATTTTCAACTAAGCCGTAGTATACGTTCTAGTTTATAAAGGTTAACCGAAATGCCACCAAAATAGCTAAGAAAACTATTGAAAAAAAGAACAAAAAAATTAATGAGTTTTGGATATATAGTTAAAAAAATCACGCTTTTGAGGATAAAATAGTGACTCGTCACACGTCTACAACCGTTTTGGATAAAACATTTGGTCCGTTTGTTCGGGAAAAATTTTCGAGATTTTAATTTCATTTTATCCTTGCGCTTTTAGTATGCGTGGACTGAGCACGTCGCCGAGGCTTCGTGTTTACATCCCGCACCTATCAAACCTATATTCTATAGGGGCGCTTGTTCCGTGACGCGCGTTTATCTCCGCGCAGATCGGATTTGTTGGTCTCTGTTCAGGTGTCGCTTCACGCTTAGATGCTTTCAGCGTTTATCGACTACCGCGTAGCTACCCAGCAGTGCCCTGTCGGACAACTGGTACACCAGTGGCGACGCCTCGCCGTTCCTCTCGTACTCAGCGAAGCTTACCCTTAGACCAACCGCAACTCCAACAGATAGTAACCAAACTGGCTCGCACCGTTCTTAACCCAACTAACGAAAGTCTTTAATGAGTAAACCCCTCCACCCTTGGCTGGTTATGCCCAGCCAGGATGACTTGAGACGACGGCGAGGTCGCAAACTGCGGGGTCGATATGAACTCTCACCCGCAACCACTCAGTTACCCCCAGGATCGGTTCACTGTCAGACTAGGGACCCATTACGTGTCCACTAGCGCTCGCTAAACCCTGGTTTCCCATCAGCGGACCTTGCTATGTAGTCCACTGTCAAGCCTGCTTTTGCTTTTGCACTCTACGGGGAATTTCTGACTCCCCTGAGCAGACCTTTGGGCGCCCCTGATATCGTTTCAGGGGCGTACCGCCCCAGTCAAACCACCAAGCCAACCGGTGTCCCTTGACAGAGTCAAGGTAAGCAGTAAGTATGTGAAAGGATGGTGTTACACTTTTGCTCCGCAACATCTGGCGACATTGCATCGACGCTCCCATCTACGCTGTACATCCACACGCTTACCACAACGGCTGGGTGTGGTAAACTGCCGTGGGGTCTTCTCTTCCCGTTGGAGTTCTGCGGCATATTCACCGCATAGTGAGTTCATCGGGCCCCTTGTAGGGACAGCAGGAATCTCGTTACTTCCTTGGTGCAAGCCGGCAATAAACCGGCAAGGTATTACGCTACCGTGAGAGCCTCAGAGTTAGGCCCGCTCTTCACAAGCCTTTAGTCGGGTTGGAACCCGGTTTCAGGTACTTGCAGTGAGCAGAAGTCGGTGACTATACTCAGCCTCGCGGCCTTGCAGTCACCTATGTTTTTGCTAAACAGTCGGACTCCCCTTGTTATTGAAACCTCCTGATTGTGCATCAAGAGGCACCCCTTCTACCTAAGATACGGGGCTAGATTGCCGAATTCCCTTACAAGAGTTTGTCCCGGAACGTCTTGGCCTTCTCAGCCAGGGGCACCTTTCTCGGTTCTCGGTACGGAGACGCATGATTCTTGATTGTACGGTTTTCACGGGCGTCTGGCCTTGAATGTACATTGCTGCTCCAGCTCTTTATTCCCCTTCTCATCATCACGATTCTCCGGGGAATTACAAGCCTTGAATCGGCAGACAAGCCGACACATGCTAGCCAAACACGTCCCATACAACCCTATTGTTGCCAAAAATCGTACACGCGTCGTACAGGAATATGAACCTGTTTCCCTTTCGCCCTTCACGATTTACGCGAGGACTTAGGACCGACTAACCCTTAGCTTATGACAAGCGCTAAGGAACCCTTGCCCTTTCGACGGAAGAGATTCTCACTCTTCTATGTTATTACTAGCGCGAGGATCCATGTGTCGAACCGCTCCACGGGATCTTTCGACCCTGCTTCGACGCGATCCAACCACCTCTTTACAGAATTACGTTCACAGAACGTATCATACGGTCTCGGTGGATCCCTTGAGCCCAGCGTATCTTCCCGGCTGATGTCCTAGATGGGTGAGCTGTTACGCTTTCTTTGAAGGATGGCTGCTTCTAAGCCTACCTCCCCACTGTCTAAGGACACCAACGCAGTTTTGTTCACACTTAGGAACCACTTATGGACCTTAACCGTACACCGGGTTCTTTCCCTTTCGGAAATGCGGCTTACCCGCATACCCCCACTCTGGACTTCTACGACGGACGTAAATTCGGAGTTTGACAAGAGAGCTGTAAGTTTCCAAACAGTACCCTCTAATCAGTATCTCTACACCACGTCCCATCTCCATCCAGGCCGGCCTAAGGGCCGTTTCAAGAGGAGCCCGCTATCACCTGGCTCGAATGACATTTTACTCCTACCCCCAAGTGACCCAAACAGTTGGACTAGAACTGGTTTCGGTCCTCCAGCGCGTGGAAGCGCGCCTTCAACCTCCTCAGGGGTGGATCTCCAGGCTTCGGGTCTGGTGCTCGTGACTAACCACTAGTTAAAATGGCCGACCTGGGGGAATTGCTTCCCTTGCGTCGATTCGGTTTCCCTACGGGTGCACTCTTAACAAGTTTACCCTCGCCACGTGCACAAACTCCCTCGCTCGTGCTTCAGGACGTACGCAGCAACACTGATCGGACTCGATCGCTTGCGCTTCTCGAATCGTCGTTTCTTTCATGCCGCTGCTCACCGTCACCAATTCGTTTCAGGCGCTTTTGACCCCCTATTAAGGGTACTCTTTCAGCTTTCCCTCACGGTACTCGTACGCTATCGGTTTTGGGATGTATTTAGGGTTTCCGCGAATAATGAGCGGAATATTCGGCAGCGATATCCAACGCAACCTACTCTGGATACCCAGCAACACCCGATTTTGTTACACGCACGGGGCTATCACCCTCTATGGCAGTGCGTTCCAGCACACTTGCACTCACAAAATCGCGTGGACCTGAGTCCGAACCCCACATCTCTCGTAAGTTACCCTACGAGATTCGGTTTGCCCAATCTGCGGATTTCAGTCGACCTTACTTCCCGCATCTCAATTGATGTCTTTTCCTCCCGGTACTAGGATGCTTCGATTCCCGGGGTGCCCGTTCCTTATCGGAACAATTCAGATATCACGGGATCAGCCCCTGCTTGCGGGTCCCCCGTGCTTTTCGCAGCTTGCCACGTCCTTCTTCGGCTCCCAAACCCAGCCATTCACGAACTGGTTATTTGACTTTGAATGAGATCTCTGTCTCGCCATTTTTGATTAATTTCATTTACACGTATTCTCGAAAGAATAAATGAAAACTTCCTCAACCAAAAACAGACATTCTTCCGGTAATTAGATTCTCATTAACGACCGCTTACGCAGCCACTAACTCAAACCGTTTTTACCAATGAACTCGGGACTAATTATTTTATTTCAACGGTTGTAGACCTGTGACGAATCACAGGGTAATCGTAAAAAATAATCGACACTTGGGTTTTCAACGCCCAAATAAGGCTTTTCCACGCTCTATTTCGGAAATGGAGCCCTACCCTCCTCCTGTGACACCGAAACCCTCTCGGGTTATGCCTCGGTGCTGCAAACGCCAGAAAAAGGGTAAAAGAAAAAAATAGAAAGGTAATGACACCTTTCCTGTTTTGGTCTTCCACCCAAATCCAGGCTGTTAAAGCTTGAAATTGCATTCGACCAGGAACCCCCGGTCAAACGTACTTAACTTCCTTGGAGAAAGATTATAAATCAGACTGCGCAATTCCACTTTTTTCTCTTCCCCTTTTCTCTCAAGCAGGCAGGCTCTATGCGTTTTTCCCGGGTTTTTTTCGCATACAATCGACCAATCGTATCGAAATGGGTTTGATTAGAAAAAAGGCCGCTTAACAAAAATCCCACATTCTTGGACTTGTTTCGTTTTTGGGTAGGAATTAAAAGGGTTTGACGCTCCAATACGGTTGGTTGGGAGGAATAGGAATGTCAAAGATGACGGATATTCAAAAGATTAAATTATTGGGATTTATTGGGCTGGTTTTTGTCGGGCTTATTGGTGTGGCGGGGGCGGTTCGCGCAGGAAATAGTTGGAATTTGGATAGTGCCATTCCCCGCATCATGAATGCCATTCATGATTTGCAAAGTCAAATCACCGAAAACGTGTTGTATGCCAAGACCATTGATGCTAAAGCCAGTGATTTGCAGAACAATGTACCCGTGAAAATATTCATCCGGCATCTCCAAGACGATGCGGCAGGCAACGCTGCCGGGTGGAACCCTGACGGGGTGAATGCCGCCTTTATCATTTTGGATGGGGTCGTCAATGAATTTTCGGTTCTCTCTTTGACCGTTAACGATGGAGGGGGGTCCTCGTCAGACTGCCATCTCGTGGTTTGGGGAGAGGATGCGGGACAGATTGTGGGATTCAAAATGCTCTGCGACGGTTCCATTTACAATGGGGCAACCCTGAATTACACGGTCACGAATCCAGTGGATTAGAATTTTAAAAAAAATAGGGGAAACTATTTCCCACCACCTTTCTTATTTTTCAGTTATTTTACTTTCATTGCTTCTCTCCTCTATCAATGTTCCCAATAAATACTATTTTCTTTTGTTTGAACAATTTGTGATACAAACCCAGTATGGGATGAATGATGGACTGCATCTTTTCTAAGACGCGGAAATTGTTTTCATGATGGGAAGGTAATGCATTGATGTTTGAATTAAAAAAATCTATAAAAAACTAGTATCCTGCATCCATTAACCCCTGTAATCTCCGAATTCCGCTTGCAGACAATCTTTTTTTATTCCGACGAAGAACGGCCGCTTCCCTTCTAAGCAGGGTGCCTTCCTCTAATACCCGAATCCCTCTTGATGAAAGAGGAACACCCTTTTGCTTGGCGTGTGCCAACTGCCTAACCATTATTCTTCTTACCCCTTTTCCGGCAGGCCGTAAATTCCCTGTAGAGCGTGGCATAGTATAACCTCCAAATGCCCTCCAGGCAAAGTTGGAATTAATGCGCGTAATTGGAGTTATACTGAAGCGGGTAAGTTTTTAATATTTTTAATCGGTTTTTAGGGGTGGTGTCTCACCACCTTTGACGCTTATTCGGCGAGTAAAAACCAAAAGAAAGCCGTTTAACAAAAAGAGAAAAATTGGTAAAGATTAGAAAATTATTAAGAACTTATGAGTTCCACTATAATATGTGTAATGGCTCGTTTCAGCCAACCCATTCCAGTCACCCCCACCTCGTTTTTATTCCACGACCCATTTTTATGTTACCATGGCAGGGAAACGTTTCCTTTTTTCCAGGGGGCAGGGGGCACTGGAATACCTGCTCCTTATTGGGGGAGCGGTGCTCGTGTCCACTATTGTCATGATTCTCATTTTATCCAGTACGGATTCCACGCAGACAATCATTTTGAACAACCTCAACATCTATCAGGAGGCCCTAGAAGAAAGTTCTGGATTGAATGGGGGTAAAAATCCTGGAAACCCTCCGGCTACTTTTTGTGGGGATAATAAAATTCAAAATCCAAATGAGGAGGGAGTGGATGAGTTGTGTGATGGAAGTGCGGTGACCGCAACATGTGAGGATTTAGGATACGTAACCGGAACGCCCGGATGTGCAGCGGACTGCTTGAGCTATGACACCCAAGATTGTACAGGAGGTTCCCCCACCTATTTTTCGAACCAGCAGGACATTCAATATGGTCCTTTTTCAGAGCAAGTCTTTGATTGGTATGTTCCCAACCCCTATCCCACGCAACCCATGCCTGTGGTGGTGTATTCGCATTCTGGGGGATTCTTCAGCGGGGATGAGGATGTTAATCCTGCGGTGGACCCCATTCCTTCCTTCTTATCCAATGGATATGCATTTGTTTCCGTGCGATACCGCCTATCTCCCAATCCCTCGGCTGATCCAGGAACAACGAGTCAAACACAGGCCATTTTCCCCCAACAACCAGGAGATGTGGGGAGGGCCATTCAGTTTTTGCGCGCGCACGCTAGTGAATTCAAAATAAATCCTTCCAAAATCATTGGCTTTGGTCGCTCGGCGGGGGCCGCCCACATGCTCTATTTAGGATTCGGCCCCAACCTTGAAAACGATTACAGTTCAGACGTTGTTTTGCACGAGTCCAGCCGGCCCAATGTCATCCTCAACAACGTTGGTCCCACCGATTTCACGCTTTATGCCACCTCATTGCCTGGACATTATTTCGGGCAAACCACCATATCCCCTGTACTAACTTCCACTCTCAACGAGGCCTCGGCCTACTGGTATACCAGCAATGGGGCCAATCTTGTTCCCACCCTTTCTTGGTACCCGGGTCAGGAAGGGGTACCCCCCTTGTTAGAAGTCCATGATCCCTATTCGGGTCAATGGTTTCATACTTTGGTTGCATCCAAAGGGGACACCCAAAGTGTGTTTTCAAATAATCCCCTCGACGGGCCTCAGTTGGTGGACTGGATTCAAACGGTGATTTGAAAAAAAAAGAAAAAGTGCCGGTTTATGCGCCGGCACGCATTTACCATTTCAGCGTTCCTCTTGAATTTTCACCTCCATCTTTTGGTTGTTTTTCCCCAACTCTTCGTCCGCCACCCTGAGCCTAATGGGAAGGGAGTTCCCGAAATCAATCATTCCCATTTTCTTGAGGCGGCGAAGATTGTGCCAAAAAGTGGACTCCGGAATGTGGGTTTGGAAACAAAACTCGCGCGCGAGAGCCGAAGCTGTCAGCAGCGGAAAGTTTTGGCAACACTCCAAAATCAACTTTTGTGTTTCAGATAAATTAGAAATGGGTTGGGCGGGGACCGAACCCCTCAAAAAAAATGAGAAATAAGGTCCCCGCCTACATCCAGTGAAAAATGTAAAACGGGCGGGCATCCACCATCTGAGGCAACAAGACCGAAACGGTCGGCTTTTGCTTTACAGACGGAACAAATGACATACTGTATTTACTATACTCTCGAAGTATAAAAAATCGACTCTGCAACAGCTTTTTTCCTCAACCGCTCCTTTTTCATCTTTCTTGGCGATTATACACGGAAAAAACTTGGGAAAAACGTGCATTGCCTGTTTTAATGGGAAAAAAATAGGGCAATGAGTTCAGCTACTTCGTGCTCTTTTCTACTGTATCCGTGATCGGCCTTTGAAATTAAGTGATATTCAAATAACGGGGAATTATTTGTTTCTTTTTTCAATATCTTGATCGCGTCACGGGGATGAACCACGGCGTATTTGTCCTTTTCCCCATAAACAACTAAACTTGGAGTGCGAATTTTTTTGAAAAAACGAAATAAGGGATTGTGCGACCGTTTTTGATTCGCGTATTCCTGGAACGGAAATGCATTATAGTCTCCATCTGGATTAATCGTATCAAAGAGGGACTGATACGAAATAATCGTATCCTTTTCGGGAAGGGGAACGATTTCCCTTCCTTTCTTGGCCTTTATTTTCCGTTTGCATTCACGCAACAATTCTCCAAAACGCTTTTTTCCCAGTGCTATCCAATAACACCCGGCATCATCGCCCCCCGCTAAAATGGCGTATTTTTTGAATGGGTTTTTCTTCGCGTAATGATCATAGACGCAAATCTTATTGGCCCCTGTTGAATGTCCCATCAAATAAAATTTGCGGTAACCTTTTTTGCGAAGAAATCGGACGGCCGAATCAACGTCTTCCACACACTCTCTGATGAGCTCATACGCCATCCCATATCGAATGGATATTTTCTTTCCTTTTGCATGGTATGAAAATTTCTTCACGTAATGCGCCCCCCGATTGTTGAATGGAAAATAAGCAATGCCCTTTCGATTCAGCGCGGTAGCATAGTTTTCATTTGAATCGGGGCGATAGAAAACGGACGAGCTCCCGTTTCCATGCAAATACAGTGCTACTTTTTTCGTTTTTCGCGTGGGCTCATACAACAAGCCCGGCAATAGAAGTTTGTCCTTGGTTTTGAACGCCACAAGTGATTGGATGGATTTCATGCTATTGTCTACGCCACCCGAATGGTTAATAGCTTTTCCTTCCCGTCCCTTCCAATGATTTTAATGCGGTGCCATCTTAGGGGGTCATTGAATTTTTGGGGTTGTTGATCTTTATTGAGTGCCACTTCGCCCTCCCGCAGTATCCTCTCTTTTTCCGATTTATTTGCTTTCAACAGGTGTGCAATTTTCTCTCGGTCGTGGGGTTCCCCTTGAAACCCGCGAGATAAAAAGAATTGTAGCGCGTCCATTTTTGCGGTGTGGACCCGCATTCGTTCATACTGAAATCCCCGCTCGGCTGAATCGAATAACGCGCTTCCAATACCTTTCCTTCGCTCAGGAAAATCGACAGAACGAAACCCCAATTGATCTCCCACTTCTCCTACGGATTCGCCCCCAATGTACGCACGGTATTTCTTGCTTTCATAGAGCATTTGATAACGAATCTCAAGCAGGCGACCGTCTTTCAGGCGATAAACTCCTTGTAAAATTCCGTGTTCATTTTTTAGTTGAATGG
>JAGVNS010000056.1 GCA_020053155.1 Nitrososphaerota archaeon | reverse complement strand
GTTCAGGTCTTTGCGATAGTATAAGGGGCACGTTTCTTGGTAATACGTTGGATACACCGTAATACAATCGGGCTTCAGACGGGACGTTGTTTTCAAAGTTTCCAACCAGGTTGGAATGGTTTCTTCGGGGAGCCCGGACATGAGGTCAATGTTGATGTTTTGGAATCCTGCTTTTCGGGCGAGTTCAAATGCACGGATTGCTTCTTCCCGCGTGTGGGAGCGTCCAATAATTTTGAGTACTTTATCGTCAAAGGATTGCACGCCAATGCTTAATCGGTTGATTCCTATCCGTTTTAGCCCAACCAGCTTTTCTTTTGTTAATCGTTGGTTGGGGTCGGCCTCAATCGTAATTTCAATATTGGATTTGAGGGGAAGGGTTTCAAAGCAGTGCTCCAGGAATGGAATGAGTTGTTCCGTGGTTGGATAGGTTGGGGTTCCACCCCCAATGTATAAGGAATTGATTTCAAGATTGGATGGACACTTGGCCAATAGTAGGTCAATCTCCTTTTTTACGGCAGCAAAATAACGAGCAACCTCAGGTTCGGGCCGTTTTGAATATTTAGTGAAGCGCCCGCAGAAGAAACAAATGTTTTCGCAAAAGGGGATATGAATGTACGCTTCCGCTGTTGAACCATTAAAGGTGGAATACACGGTTTCTTCGTCCAGTATTCTCATTGCAGGCAATGGGGGATAGGTCACGATGAATTCGTAGGTTTTGGGGTCACGCCAAACACCATTTGTTTTCAATTTTTCCAGATTGATGCCCACAAGCCTAGTAGCGGTTTGTTGAAGCAGTTCACGGTCTTCCATTGTGGAGGTTGATGTTTGTTCTAAAATAGTTTCAATGGACTGCATTACTTACTTCTCTTTTTTGTTTAATTTAAGGGTTTGTTGTCTTTATCCGACAACAAAAGAATCATTTTATAATTGGGGGCCGAGTTTTTCCCTGTATGGATACCATTAGTGCCCTTCAAGAATTGAATTTGTCAGAAAGAGAAGCAAAAGTATACCTACATCTATTGGAACTGGGTCCCTCTATTGCTAGCAAGACGACGGCACGTTCTTCCCTCAATCGCACGCTGGTTTATGATACGCTTAACTCTTTGATTAGAAAAGGATTGGTTACCTCTACCATTAAAGAAAATGTCAAATATTTTAGCGCCATTCAGCCAGCCAAGTTATTAGAATTGTTGCATGAGAAAGAGCGCAATCTTCGTGAAATCATTCCAACGCTGGAATCCTTAAACCGAAATGCGGGTGAAATGACACGCGTGGATGTATTCAGTGGAAAAGAAGGTTTCAAAACCTTCATGAATGATTTAATCAAAGAGGGAAAAACGCTGTATGGATTAGGATATACCGCTCAAGGACCTCAAATCAACCCTATTTTTTACAACCACTGGCAAAAACGCAGGGTCCAAGAAAAAATAGCCCGAAAATACCTCGTAACTCAGGAAGTGGCACAGTTGCCCGTGACAAACGATTCCCTTACAGAAATTAGGATTCTGCCCGAAGGACTTGAATTACCCTCTTCAACCATTGTGTATGGCCACAAGACCCTTATTTTTTTTCCCCAAGAAAAAGAACTCACGGCTATTCTTATCGAAAGTAAAGGTATCGCCAAATCCCATAAAGAATTCTTCAAATTACTGTGGAAAATAAGCAAAAAAAGAGATAAAAAAATAAGCGAAACTTTGTTTTAGACCTTATTCTTTCTCAAATCTGTTTTTTGCATTAAGATTTCTTTTGTCTCTTTTCGCGCCCATTTGTCTGCGCTTAAAACATCCTCAAGCGTGGGATGGTGAACGTTTTTGTGCGCGTTCATGACCTCACGGATGGTGTGTTGGATGTCCAAAAATTCTATTTCATTTTTCAAAAATGCCTCAACGGCCGTGTCATTACTGGCATTTAACACGCAACAAACGGTTCCTCTCATACGTGCGGCTTCGATTCCCATTTTCAAGCATTCAAACGTTTCCATGTCAGGTTTTTCAAACGTAAATTGTTTGGCGTGAACAAAATCAAATTTGGGAACGTTCAAGGGAATACGTTTGGGATGCGTGAGGGCATATTGAATGGGAATCCGCATGTCATGGGTTCCCAATTGGGCTATAATGCTTCCATCTACAAACTCCACCATGGAATGAATGATGGATTGAGGGTGAATAACGGCTTCAATTTTATCCGCGGTCACATCATAGAGCCACATGGCTTCGTTCACTTCAAATCCTTTGTTCATGAGCGTGGCCGAATCAATGGTGATTTTTCCCCCCATTTTCCAAGTGGGATGGTTAAGCGCTTGTTCTTTGGTAACCCCTTCCAATTCGTGAAGTTTTTTTCCGCGAAAGGGTCCCCCGCTGCATGTGAGGATGATTTTTTCAATTTCTTTTACATTTTCCCCTTTCAAACATTGGAAAATAGCCGAATGCTCGGAATCAATGGGAACGATTTCCGCTCCATACTTTTTGGCCGCTTCCATTACAACCGGTCCGCCACTCACGAGGGTTTCTTTGTTGGCTAAACCAATTTTTTTCTTGGCTTTAATGGCTTCAAGCGTGGGTTTCAACCCAATGTTCCCCACTACGGCTGTAATGACCGTATCTACGCTTTCCCATCGCGCGGCTTCATCCAGCCCGCTATATCCCGACAGTACATGAATGCTTCCTTTCACGTGTTTTTTTAATTCATCGGCTT
The DNA here is from genome assembly GCA_020053155.1 of Nitrososphaerota archaeon. Classification (GTDB taxonomy): domain Archaea; phylum Iainarchaeota; class Iainarchaeia; order Iainarchaeales; family VGJJ01; genus VGJJ01. Next base: position 1,885 of record JAGVNS010000056.1, on the reverse strand, counting down.
TTGCTTCATCCACCAAACACACGGCTTCGGGTTTGTATTTTTCTATTTGGGTTTTAAGCAAATCAAGACTGCTATGCGCGGTGAGAACTTTAATCAAAAACTCTCGGGGGTGTTGGTCCACCACATTGAGGGTTTGCGTTCCAATGCTTCCCGTGCTTCCCAAAATTCCTATCCGTTGTGCGTTCATAGTAAGGGGAGGTTAATCAAAGCCCATTTTAATGGTATCTTTATTTTTTACTATTTTTAGAAATAAAAACAGTTACTCAAGGGGCCGGGCCCTATTTTCCAACTCAAGAATTTAAGCGATTTCCCCCACGCCGCATTCTCCACTGCCCGCACATGAATCTTCAGGAGTCGGTTTTCCCCGCTCGGGGCATTTTTCACTTTGAATGCACGCGTTGTCGGTCACGCTTTCAATTTGAGACGTAACATCTTCATTGAGTTTGTGGTAGGTCACTAAAATTTGGTCTAAATCCTTTAGCACGTAATTTTCCATTTTTTGATTTTCGGGTAGAAGTTCCCCATTTATATAAACTTGGAGTACTTGCGCTTCAGGACCAGGGTCCACGCAAATACTCTTTCCGGGTTCATATTCATAACATCCAAATCGGGTCGCACAATATTCAGTATCCATGTCATCGGTAAAACACGTTTGTTGAATGCCATTTTCCCCTTTTTGAGTTTCAAGTTTCATTCCAATGCTTTCGAAGAACATTCCGAGTGTAACATGGGGGGCATGCATGTGAATTACGTTCCCGTCCATGTCATGAAAGTGAACGAGGGAACTTAATGGGGTGGCCGTCTCGCTCATGTATTTTTCCTGTGCAAAATTTATTTTTTCTCCATTAATAAACACCGCAAAATCAGCGTGGAGGTGAACAACGCCTGTTTCGGTGGGAAGCTGGGTCCACCAAAAAATGGCTATTCCCATGAGAAGAATTCCAATCCCTGCCAAAATCCATTTACCATACTTTGATTTGAAAAAAGAAGTCATATCGTTGAAATGGAGTAAAAAGTTATAACCGCGCGTATTTTGACCCCCATTCCCCTCAAAAGACGCTTTTTGTCGAAATAGAGTTTGACAATCGTCAAGTTTTGGTATGTCTTTTTATTGGGCGTGGAGCATTTTATCTCTAACAGGCTGCCCTATTCCTCAATGACAAAGCGAGAGTGAATAGGACGTTGGCCCTCGTTGAACGGGAGGAAAAAGGCATGAAAATTGAGCTGGCCCGCGCGGCAGGGTTTTGTTTTGGGGTCAAGCGCTCCGTCAAACTCGCCAATGAGACGCTGGATAAAGGACCGGCCTACTTGTATGGAATGCCCGTTCACAACCAACGCGTCGTGCAAAACATCATTACCAAGGGGGGGAAGCTCGTGGAAGACAATCCCTATGCTGCCTCCAAAATTTCGCGATTTACCCATTTGAATTCCATGGATGAAATTCCAAACCAAAGTACGGTTTTAATGCGCGCCCATGGGGTTACGGTTCAAGCCATCCAAAAAGCAAAAGAAAAAGGGTTCAACATTATTGACACCACCTGCCCCTTTGTCACGATGGTGCACAAAACCGCTAAAGTGTTGCATGATGAAAAATACCAAGTGATTATTGTCGGGGAACACGGCCACCCCGAAGTAGAGGGAATCAAATCCTATGCTCCCAACGCGATTGTGGTGGAGAATCCGGAGGAGGCGCGCAAGCTCTTTCCCAAAAAAAACCAATATTTTACCAATGATGAGTTAATGAAAGCCAAAACGGACACGGAGATTGTTGAAAAACTTCATTATCCCGTTCTAACCAAAATTGGAATCGTTGCCCAAACCACGCAGAGCAATGATAACGTGCACGCTATAACGATGGAACTCTTGGGAAAAGCCCGTGAGGTGC
>JAGVNS010000010.1 GCA_020053155.1 Nitrososphaerota archaeon | reverse complement strand
TGAAAAAATTAAGGTGACGGGCCCACTTGTTTTAATTCCGGGGAATAGCAGTTCTCCGCTCCGATGATGACCTCCCGGAGGGCTTCCGGTCCAATTGCTCGGATAATATTTTTTTCCAGACGCATCGAGAAGGATGCTTGTTTTTGTTAAGTCCTCGTTGAGGGAAATGCTATGGTTGTCCAGCGAAACCGCGAATACGGCCTGGCTGGCTGAAAGAACTTTTGGACTGACGGAAACGGTAATACCATTTTGCTCATCCGTGAGGGTGGTATTTCCCGTTCCCACGATTGCTTTTCCGATAGTAGTTGAATTACTTGATTTGTTGGTCTCCGAGAACAGCAGTGCATTTGCAATCATGGCTCCCACAAATAAGAAACCAATAACCGCTAGGGCCCCAATTATATTTTTCCATTTTTCAAAGTCACTCATGTGTGTACACCTCGTTGGTTGTAGTAATGGGAATGATTTGCTGAATCAAGTTGGCCCGGTCAAGAATGGAAAGCAAGTGAAGTATTCCATAGAGTCCGGACAAAATTCCTAATCCTAAGAAAGCCTGTTCATATCTGGCTAACACCATGGACAAACCATAAATTCCAAAAATGGGAATCACGTCCAGCACATGGTGGGCGCAGCACGCGGCCATCGATCCCGCGGACACCCCGCACGACGCCATAACATGGGGGTTGGTTTCCTGCATCCGCCGTGCAAACGAATACAGGGCGATTTGCCCCCCGAAGAGCAGGATAAGCGGGAAAAGGAGGAAACCGTTCTTTTGGAGATTTTCAAGCGCATGAGCCGGTCCGTTGAGCGTCGTGAGCAACAGGATGTATGCTGCGAGCAGCAGGGTCATGGCTGCGATACCCTTTCCGATGTCCATGAGATTCATTTTTTTCTCACTCCCGGCAGCAATCCATGGCTTTTTTTACTATGGACGAAATTTTTTCCAAAAAATTTTCCGAATGGACCGTCCTGGCGAGGTCGTTTTCAGGCAGTGAGTTTCCCATTGCAGTGGGTTGGTTAATCAAAAAAAACAATGAGAGCAAGTCGAAGGATTGCTTGAAAAAGGATTGGGCATCTTCCTTTTTTTCCTGGGAAAGGAGCTTGGTTCCCACTTCATAGAAACGCATACTTGAGGCCAGCAAGTGCTTGGAGGCGCACCACTCCTCCCCTTTTGGATTTTTTACAATCAATGGTAGTATTTTTTTCCGGATGTTCCTGATTTCATTCAGGTAGGTCAAATAGGTTGCGTCACTCGTTTTGGCATAGGAGAAAAAGAAATGCTCCTCCAAACTGATTAAATTCATCAACCCCACCGTTAAATCCTCGAATAGGGAGAGGTCGGCCTTATTCTCTTCCGTCAACGAAACGGTTTCCTCTTTATTCTTTGTTTCATTCGCATTCCGTTGATTCATGGAATCGCCCACTGCAGTATCCCTGCGGTCAATGCGACGAGAAGCACGGTGGCAATGACCCCCTGAAAGGGAATCAATGATTTTCCCGCACTCTTCTTGATGTGTTCATGAATGCCATGCGACACGAGCGTGGCAATCCCTCCAAACACGGAGCCCAGCAGCGCCTTGTCGAGCCAGTATGCCTTGTTGAGCAGGCTACCTGCCTCTCCCACCCACAGGATGGGAAGCATCAGCGATTCGGAGGGAATCATGTTCAGCGTGAGTATTGTGAGCAGGAAACTCCCCCCCACGATGAATGCTTTTTGATGGGGCACGTATTCCCTGGGAATCTTGTTCATGACCATGAGTCCCATTACCACTCCTGCTCCCCCCACAAATGCCCCGATGGCGGAGAGGCCCATCCCGTAATACTGGGCCGCCACCGCCCCGGTTCCTACTGCTAGTGCACAGAGGGGGCAGTGGGCATGGGCGAGCGAGGAGAATGAAAGTAGGCCCGTGACCATAGCCCCCCATTTTTGTGCAGGAGAGGAAAGCATGCTAGCACCCCCCTACCATCCCGGGTTGGGCGGCATTTGCAGTCGGGGAAGGGGTGTTGGCTCCGGGAATAGTTCCTCCCCCCCCTCCTCCGGTGAGGGAGGCGGTGTTTACTCCCCCTGCCATCTCTTGGATATTTTCGCTCAGTTGCGCGACTTGCATGAATTGGATTCCGTTGAGCACGAGCAGCACGAGCGCCGCCATTCCCAAAAAATAAAGGGAAAATCCGGGCTGTTCTGCCGAGGGGATTGGGGGGCCGTCCACGGGTGCATGTTGATTATGCGTTTTGCCTGCGTGCGCGGAGTGTTCTCCGCAGCAGCCCATTTCGTGTGAACTCATGTTAACACCCCCCTACCATTCCGCTGCCGGATTGTTGGGCCTGCTTCTCGGCCCCGCGGTATTTGTTCGAAGCCAAATTGATGAAATTGAGTTCGATTCCATTGCCTTCGAGAACGGTAGCTTTTTGGGAAATTTGCGTGGGGAAGAACATGGATTTCCATTTTCCCAATTCTTCGAGTATTTGGTCGTCCGTGAACTCGCTCCCATGCTGCGTGATTAGGTATTTTCCCAGGCCGCGCATGGCAAAGCTGTGGGCGCATCCGCACGCGGGTTCTCCTTCCTCTGTAATGATGGATGGGGCGCCGCAGCAATACTCGCAGCTTATTTCTGAAACGATTTTGATGTAGCGTTCCAATTCATCTCCCTCCAATTGGATGGATTGGTCGAGCGTCGCCAGCTTTCGAATTGTGGCATCCGCTTTCGTGGGGTTGTTCGCCGAAACGTCATCGAACGAGACCCCTAATTCAGGACCGTAAACATCTGGAATCCCTTTTGGGAGTCCTGCAAACAATTGGACAGGGGCGGCCGCGGGAGAGGGGTTGGCTCCTGAATCCAAGTCGGGTGAGACAATGGTTTCATACTCTCCCGCTCCGGCCGAAAAAGATCCTGCCGTCACTAATCCATTGATGCTATTCAATTGGAAAAAATTAATCATTGAAAAGACAAGCGCCACGGCCAAGAGGCCCAGCGTGACTTTATTCCAGATTTCAGTA
>JAGVNS010000105.1 GCA_020053155.1 Nitrososphaerota archaeon | reverse complement strand
TTTCACGGAGAACCACCTCGAATGGTTTCTCCCAACCCCGGCAGGCTCAAACCGGCCGGGGTTTATAAACAGCCCCAAAAAAGACTTTCAACAGAGCCCAAGTTGGAATAAGTTATTTATATTAAAAGGGCACAAATACTCTATAAATGCCTGAAAACTCGTTTTTACTTACCATATCTTCTACTGCCAAACGCTTGGGAGTAAGCCCGGCTACGCTGCGTAAATGGGACGCGGAAGGGAAGCTGACACCGATTCGTATAGGAAATAGGGGGGACCGGCGATACCGAATGGGGGATATTGATCGGTTTCTGAATCAGGACCGATCCTCCCCCACCCCTATCGAATTGAACGCATTCGACCAGTGGATTTCCAAAAACGAAATGTGGTTTGGGGAAGCACCTCTGATGTTGTACACCGTTCAAATTTGTACTGAGCAATTGGCGGGAAGCAAACCCTGGTTTGGCACGGATGTCACTTTTGCAGCATTTGTATTGGAAAAAGATTATGGATACCAAGTTCTCAGCATCAAAGAATCGAACGATATCTGCGAGTCCCAGCTTCAAGCCATTCATCATCACCCCGACCGATTGGCCCATTATTTTGACGAATGGAATGCCCGGGTTGCAAAATTGGAGACAGTCGTGAGCCGCCTGGAATTTGTGTCGATGGAAAGACTGTCACAGGACCAACTCTGGAAGGAATTTCAAACCCTCAACAATGCCATGGCTGATTTCTGGAACGTGACGTTGGTGATTGAAGGGAATGGTCCCTACTTGGATCACGCATACCTTCCCCGCTTTGAAAAAATAGTCGGTGACTCCAAAAAAGCGAAGGAAGCATTCAGCGTGCTTACCACTCCAATGGAATTATCATTCGTGGGAGAAAGCCGGAAGGAGTTGCTGGAAATGATTATCCGCCACCTCCATAGCCCCCGGGAACGGAAAGAACTGTTTGAAAAAGAAACGCCGGAGGCGTTAGCCATTATCCGTGCGACAAAACCCGAGCTCTACCGTGCATTGGTTGAATACCAACAAAAATACTACTGGCTTCAAAATTCATACGGGGAATGGACCATACTTACCATCAACGACTTTTTCGAATTCGTGCGGGATGCACTAAAGAATCAATCCATCAAGGATTTGCAGACCGAATACGAGAAACTAGAAAACCCAGAAGAAATAATCGCGCGCCAAAACAAATGGTTGAATGAATTGAGACTGCCTGAAAAAACAGTGAAGGAAATTGAATTCATCCGGAAAACAACGTGGCTGAAGGACGAGCGGAAGCGCCATATTCTGAAAATGCTTCATCCACAATATCGTTTTCTCCACGAGTTTGCGCGACGGGCCGGAATTGAACCCAAATTAATGGCGAATGCCCTCATTCAGGAAATTCCCTATGTCGTAAGCAAGGCGTTTCCCGTAAGCAAGCTGGAGGAAAGGAGGGAGCTTTCTATCTATATTGCGGCACCTCAGAACAAAAGTTTGCTCGTTTCAGGGAATGAAGCCGTATTGTTCAAGCAAAAACTATTCGGCTCCGGGAAAAGTAAAACCGATCAGGCCATTTATGGGGTTGTAGCGTCCCAAGGGACACAACCCGTGGTAACGGGAAAAGTGAAAGTCATTCTGAATCCCAAAGACCAAACCATTTCGGAAGATGAAATACTTGTGACCAGCATGACGCGACCGGATTTCATGCCCTTAATGAAATCCGCTAAGGGATTCATCACCAATGAGGGGGGTATCACCTGCCATGCCGCCATTGTTTCGAGAGAAATGAACAAGCCCTGTATCATTGGCACGAAGTACGCCACACAAGTATTGCAATCGGGAGACGAAGTGGAGATGCGAATGAATCACGGCATTATTACCATTAAACGGAGAGCCGTGGGGGTGAGGGGATAGGTATGTGGGTCGCAGAGTTTAAAGCGTGGCATAAGGGAAGCCCGTTACTGATTCTTTCTGAAAAGTACGACGTGCACGCGTTTTCACAATACCTGAATTCGTTTGAGGAGAAAGGAAAACCAAAAATCATGCGCATGGCCACGTTCTGGGGGAAGGATAGAGAACACGCCATCGAAGAGCTGCTTCGTTACCCGGGCATTGAAGTATTGTATCGCGAGGGAGACCGTTTAGTCTTCAGCCAGAACGCCATTTCTTCCTATCATACATTGGTAACCGACAAAACGGTTTTCTTTCTTGGACCCGTGTTGGAGGAAAAAGGGTTCCAATGGTGGAGGGTGGGGAGCAACAGCAAGGAAAATTTGATGCAGTTTTACCGCCGCATTCAAAACCGGAAGGAAAATGCCAAAATAGAATTGCTCAGTATTCACAAAAAACAAATCCACCACATCCCATTGACCCTAATCCCGGAGTTGAAAAGCACGGATTTGGAATGGTGGAAAACCGCCGTGACGAAGGGCTATTACGAATACCCCCGGAAGGTTTCCCTGGAGGAATTAAGCCGACAGATGGGAATTCCCTACACCACGCTCAAAGATCACTTGCGCAAAACCGAAGGAGTATTGATGCGGCGACTTGCCCAAGAGCTATGAGCCGCCACATAGCGGAACAGGTTAATATTCTACATTAATGGGGTATCTATTAACGTTACACGGAGCGTTGGGAAATTATGGCAATTGAAATGGAGGAAATTCGTCACCGCAAACTCTACAAACAAAGCGGAGCTGCCATTGGATGCGCGATTGCATTGCCCTTTGCGGCGGTTACAACGTTGGTTGATTATGGGGGCGGGCTGAAAACCAGTTATCCGGACGACATCCTCTACATTTCCCCCGACTACCAATTCTTTCACTATTTCTCCAAGGAGAAGTGTTGGCCCACCGTCCAAGCCCTTTTCAAACGAATCGAGGCCAACCCGGATTGGATGGCTTCTCGCACACGGAAAATGACTGAAGCATTTGACGGGTTTGAGCGGGTCGGAGAAGACTTTCTGGCATTAGCGAACGATTACCCCCACTCAGGGGAACGATTGAAGAACGCCCTCAAAACGTTTTTGGAGAAGGATGCGGCATACTGGGTGCCCAGCATACTCGTCGATTATTTTGACCCGTTCGAAACGGAAATACTGGATTTCGTTTTTGGATCCCAGCATAAGGTGATTTCCCCCAGCGATTTACAGACGCTGTTGCTGCCCCCCCGCTCCGTATTGTGGGAGGAGAAAAAGGATTTCCTAGCAATACAAAAATGGGCCATCAAAAATAAGGCGGAATTAGGCCATGAAAAATTGGATGCATTATTGGATGCCCATGCCCGAAAATACTATTGGATCCAGAACGATTACCAAACCGTCCGAAAACTCACCTCCAAGGATTTCCAAACGCGATTGGGGGAAAAAGAAACCCCCTTTCAATGGGAGAAACTAGCTCGGGAGAAAGAAACACTTATCCAAAAATACGGATTGGATTCAGGCACGCAAAACAGGCTGAATCAATTCTGCGAAATGGCCTACCTGCGGGATTTGAGGAAAAAATACACTCAAATTGCGAACTATTACATTATCACCGGCTTTCGTACGCTCGCGAAAAAAATGAACATGTCCGAAAAACTTGCCGACTTTGTGATATCATTTGCCGAATACGAGAAATTTTTGGCCAACGATCCTACGTTTCGTAAAGAACTGGAACTCCGGAAAAAAAACGGGGTGTGTGTCATAAGCTATCTGGATGGACGCCCCCCTTCTATTGAAACCACGCACGCAAGGGTCATTTTTGACGTGGTCGAGCACCACTTGCAGGGCGGGAGCATCGTTTACGGGAACTCCGCGAGCCTGGGAAAAGGAATCGGAACAGCACGTATCGTCCTACGACAAGAGGATTTCGGGAAATTCAGGGACGGAGACGTGCTCATCACCGGAATGACGCGACCCGAATATGTCCCCCTCATGAAGCGGGCGGTTGCCATCGTCACGGATGAAGGGGGTATTACCTGTCATGCGGCCATCGTTTCCCGCGAACTGGGCAAACCCTGCGTTATTGGCACGCAGGTTGCAACCAAGTCCTTTGAGGACGGGGAAAGGGTGGAAGTGAATGCCAACCATGGATACGTGAAAAAGATTGGAACTGAAAAAAGGGAGCGTGAAAGAAAATGAGACCAGCCGTATTAATCATGGATTTCGAAAATGACGTGGTTCATGAGAAAGGAAAATTGGGACAAATGGGAGTAGCCAAGTGCGTGCAGGAAGGACACGTATTCGACCACGTGAACAGTTTGATCCGGAAAGCCCGCGCCAAAAACATTCCCATCATTTTCGTCAAAGTGGGTTTTTCTTCCGATTACAAAGAATGGTCGCCCCACACAAGAATGTTTAGAGGAACCAAAGAAAATCGGATGACGGAATTGGGAACGTGGGGGACGGAAATCCATTCCGCGATTGAAATGAAGCCGGAGGATGCCATCATCATCAAGCATCGTATCAACCCATTTTATAGCACGCAATTGCCAGTGCTTCTCCAAAGCATGGAAGTAGACACGCTTTACCTGGCAGGGGTTTCAACCAATTACGTGGTGCAGAGCGCGGCAAGGGACGCCCATGACCGGGATTTCAATGTGATCATTGCCGAGGATTGCTGTACCAGCTTCAGCCCGGAAGACCATGCAAATGCCATTGCCGCCCTGAACATGCTCGCACTCTGGGACATAATTCAGTTGGTCATGTGGTTGGCTGAGTAGTTGTGTAGTGTTGCTCGTGTGAATGCGGCGGTGATGATTCGTTGGGTTCTTTTT
>JAGVNS010000104.1 GCA_020053155.1 Nitrososphaerota archaeon | reverse complement strand
TTTTAGCCGCGTCCCGTTCCCCTATTCCTGTTTGGATTTCATTCAAAAGGTGGTCTTCTTTTCGATGGGCGTCCCGTTCCAGTGTTTCGAGTTGGGAGAGGGAATGATAGAGGGGGTGGGACCCATACTCACGCTGGTTGGCTTCCAACGCTGCATCCAATTCCTGAGCGCATCCAAAAAAACCCACAAACACGGAGTCGTTCAGCGCTTCCAATAATGCGTCGCGCATTTCCATCCGTTTGGCGGGAGAAAGTTCACCGTCTTTTTCAAGCGCTTCCACCGCCCAGCGCAAGAGCATGAGCAGACCCGCTCCGTGCGGGTCGCGCGTCCGTGCACGGGGGGGGTTGGCCAGATACAATTGGAGAATCCGTAATTGGGCGTTCTCCATTTTTTCTTCCGCACTCGGGGTATTGGACAGCGTTTCCAGCGTTGACTGGACGGATTTCCATGTCCTCATCCATGAGTCAATGAGTTGTTTTTTTTGGTTCAGGAGGGATTCACGAGATTGTATTAAGCGGTTGAGTACCTGCGCGCGTGCATCCCCCCAAATACTTTCCCTCGCCAACCGGATGTCTTCCCGTTCCCTGTCATTGTTTTCCTTTTCCCTTTCCAATGAGGCTATTCGGGCATTTTTCTCCTGCACATCGCGCTGTTTTTGGAGGAGGTAGCGGAGAAGTTGAAAGGGTTTCATGGATGGATGCTTGGAGAGATTCTGCACTACCATCCTGCGCGCGGCAGCCAGTGTTTCATCCAACTCAGCTATCCACTCGTGAATGGGAGCATTTTCAATTGTTTTTTTTTGGATTTCCCTTTCCAGGAGGGGGAGTAATTCCCCCATGAAGCGGGGGTGGGCATTCAGGGCGTATTCCAATAGGGCATCCTCCCCCACGGGTGGAATAAGTCCGCTCGTTTTTTCCAGAATGACGTGTCTTTTCCCTGCTTTGGCCCAGTCTCTCATCCTATTTACGACAAATTTTGCCTGCGAGAGGTGCAGTCCCACCGCCCTCACTATTTTTGGGCGGTCCCGCTCCAAACTTCTTTCGGCAAGCGATAGTGCTTCTTCAGGGGAAAGAGAGGTCATGGTATTTTTTTCTCTCCAAGGGAAGGAATTTCCTATTCTTAAACGTGGCAACTTTTAGCCTGTTGAGAGTGCCCGCCCTGCACATTTAAAAAGCCTGGATGGGTACCAAAGATGGGCTCCCCCATGAATCGCATTTCTAGTGTTTCATTTTTTCTTTTAGTAGCGCTTTTTTTGGGAACATTCGTTTCGGCCAACCTGTCTACGACCACGATGACATGGGTGGTTGCCAGCATCAAATCCCTTTCGGTGGCATATGGTTCTCCTTGCACCCCATCGGCATTCTTTTTTAATGAAACAAACGCCCAATTTGACCCGGATTCAGATGGAAACGCTGCGAGGGTCGTTCCGCAGGCTACCCGTACAGGGGCCGGAGACACTAACTGTCAAAGCAGTTCGCAGGCAGGCATCGTCGTCACCAGCACGGGAACGGCCAGCATCAATGTGGATGGAAACTTTACTTCTGCCATGACAGGCGCCGACATCAATTTGGAACTTAAAGTGTGGCAAGGAAGCTCGGGCTGCGGAACGTTTGGGTTGGGTGGGTGGGAAGAACCCTGCAGTGTGTCATCTATAACCACGGCCCCCGGCACCACCACGTGCAAAGAGTATAGTTCTGCCTCTGGAATTGATTTGGAAGGAACGCGCCTCATCACGGCTCTTGCCCCCTTCAGCGCCACTCAATTATGCTTTTCGGGAGACTTCAATACATTTGTAAGTTCAGGCGATCACAACAAGTCGTTCCAAATGGGGAGTGAGTTCAGCTAACTTTTAGCGTCCCACTTTCATACTACTTGGGTTTATTAATTCAAATCGCATTGGGTGTGAGTGTCTCACCTACAAGGTCGTTGTCCAATATGATGAAATCAACCAAAAATGTCCCCGGTTCCATTGGAATGATGTTTCCTCTGTCTGAGTGTGCGGGTAAGGCTCCCCTAAACACAGGATTGATTGCCATTGTTGCCATCGTGGTTGTAGTAGCAGGAATTTTTATTTTATCAAACAACCCACTTATTCCCCCTTCTATTCCTGACGATGGAGCCATTCCCTCTCAAAGTGAAACCGCTTCCACTCAACTGACGCCTCCCGCTCCCCCCGGAACACCGGATGCCCTCAAGACTGAGCTTTCAAAAGCCAAATATTTGAAAGAAGTTTTTACGATTGACCGGGATCGATACGATTTGTTCGAAAAGGCATCCGTTTATAGAAATGAAACCCTCGACCAAACCAAACAATTTTTTTATGATTGTTGCAACCTGTCGAATGAAGAAGAAATTTTCTCAGATATTCCCCCCTTTCCAACCGACTTTGCTGAAGTAGCTTATGATTTGCAGGTTGGTCGTCTCTATCAAATCGGCGTGCTTGGCCCCGAGTATTACAAGCAGCCCGAATTTTATTTCAATGGACTTGAACCCTCCATCACCAATCAAAAGTTTGCATTCAAGCCCTGGTCGGAGCCCCAATTGCAGTATTGGGGGGATTATGGTTTCCTAACTTACCCCAACAGGCAGTTTGATACCGTATCCAAATCCGGCCGAAAGAGTTTCACTGCCAGTGTTTTTACCACCAATGGGTGGAACATCCAGAACTATGTGGGAGTGCATTTGGTTACCAGTTCATCTGATTCCAAATTTTTTGATATTAAAGTCTCCGAAGACAAGACAGGGCAGCCCTACTTCCTCCTTGAACCCACTTTTCCAAAGTTTTACAAAGAGTGGGCGACCAAAGTAGTCATTGAAGGGGAAGTCAAACCCGATACCCCTCTCGGCATCTATGTTATTGGCTTGAATGCCGTATCCCCCCCCAAAGAAATAAATGAAAAATGGGGGGATGAGCATAAGGGATTGTATGCTCCATATGGGTTTTTGGCGCCCAGCGGAAACTATATCGACCTCGTTATCGCGGTTACCGAATAGCGTCTAACCCACACCCTCATTAATTCCAAACCGGTCGTCCTTTGACCTATGAGTCGTTTTTTCCATTTTACTAGGGGTGCGTCCATTTTCCCTCTTTCTTTTCACCCCATGGCATTAATGGTGCTGCTTGGAGTTTTGTCCATGATGGCAGGCGATGTCTATGGGGCATCCGGCACCACTTCAACATGGATTTCTGGCATTGAAGGGGGTTTTATTCTCAATTTGTCGTATCCATTATGCCCCTCTTCCACCGGCACTACTACTCTCTCCGCAGGAGTCGTGGGAACTTCTTTTGGTTCCACCATTGTTGATGCCAACGTTTTTGCCACCATTCGAAAGCCCGATGCCACGACCACGGACGTCAATTTCACCAACAACTTGAGCGGAACGTACACTCTCGCATTCAACTTTGATCAAAATGGGGAGTATCTGGTTCAAGCCAAAGCATTCAAAACGGGCTTGCCAACGGGAGACAAAAACGCGTACGTGTATTTGGGGGACCTCAATTGGAGCGTGGCATTTCTAAATGATGGATTTGACATCAACGTGGGGGGACTGGGCACGATCCGAAATACCGTAACTAATGGGGACGGAAACCTCGTATATGATGTCAATGCCAACACCACCATCTATTACCCGGACGCAAGCATCGCGGATGCCAATGCATCCATGAACCAATTGTCGAACGGCGAATTCGTCAAAACTATTTTCGGGCCCACTCCTGCGGGAGAATATGCCATATCCAGCATATTCAAATGCGGAAACCGGTTTGAGCATGGCACCGGGTCGTTTACCACCGTATCCACTTCCACTTCAAGTGGGAGTACAACGACCACTACTACTACCACCTCAAGTGGCGGTGGTGGCGGGGGCGGCGGTGCCAGTGCATCCGGAAAAAAAGCCCAACTCCTGGACGTGTCATTTGACCCCTTTCTCAGCATGAACGCCCCCTCGCAAATGAAGGTCACGTTCCAAAATCTTTCCAATGCCATCACCGACTACGTGCTTGCTTTCTCTATCACCCACCCCTCCGGGGAAATCACGCAAGGAAAAAAAATCATCCAAGCGGCCGCGCCCTACAACCCCACCACTATTATTGCAGAGCCCAGCTTTGTGCCCTTCACGATGGGGGAGTATGCAGTCCACCTCACTCTGAAATCCAAGAACGAAATGATTTCGCACGACACGTTGGAAGAAACGTTTTCCGTGACGGGGCAGCATCTCCTGGTCATGGACGTCCAACCCGCTTCCACGAAAACCGCACTCGGACTTACCCTGCCCTTCACGCTCAACCTGCTCAACACTGGAGATTTTGACGAGGAAAACGTCGAAATCAGCTGGTACCTTTTGGACCCGGAAGGGAACTCCTACACCCAATCCAATTTTTCGACCACTCTCAATCAAGGCGAATCCAAATCATTCGCTTACTCCCCTTTCATCGCGCTCGACTCTGTTATTGGTCTGCATAAACTGATAGTGGAAGTCATTGCGTACAATGTCAAGCAGACCAAAACCATCCTGTTTGAAGTCAAGTCCCCCAGCGACTATTACGCGCAGCTCATTTCGGATTTGGAGGTTCGCGTTAATCAGATTCAGGAAAAAATTTCAGAATTGAAAAGCAGAGGGTTTGACGTGAGTGCGGTTTCGCTTCTTCTTTTAGACATCCAGCAGGATTTGGCGCGCGCCAAAGGAATGCTATTGTCAGGAAACTATGAAAATCTCAACGTTAAACTATTGGATTTGTCCGCTCGTGTTACCCGTCTTGCGGCGATGGTAGACGGACTCGAACAACAAGCCCCCCTTCTTTCGCGCGAAGGGTTGACGCTCATCCTGTACATAGGAGGGGGACTCCTACTGGCCGTATTCCTGTGGCTGCTAGTGGGATACATTGAACGCGACAAAAAGAAAAAAAGGAAAAACAAACGTTTTGGAAAAGGAATGGTGCTGCCCGCCCCTCTTTGGGTGCGCTCACTCATAGGGGTAAACACGACCTATTATACCCCCAAAGAGCGCAAACGCCTGCCCAAGCATAAGCCTTTAATATCAGGTTTGCTTGGATTGGAAGGAGAGAAATGACTATGGTTGCCACCGAACTGCTCGTTTCGCTTGGATTGTTCGCCGTTCAAATGATAATCGCCGTATATTTGATTCGCTACTCCAACCAGCAGCTCATGAAAAGCATTTCCGGTTTGCGCGACAAGAACCTTGAATTGATGAAACTCAACGCACGACTCACGAAAACAGTTATCGTGAATGAAGAAAACTTTCGAAAAGAAATAGACGGAATGAAACCCGGCAAGTCTTCCAAAAGCGAAAAAGAAACAGCCGTATCTTCCAGCAGTAGATCCCGATAATTTTGGAGTAAAAAACGCATGCCTTTAGCGGAAATCATTGTGTCGGTGGGATTCTTCCTCATTTCCATGCTTGTAGCAGTATATTTGATTCGTTACTCTAATCAACAACTTACGCGCTGCGTGGCATCTCTTGAGGGCAAGCACAATGAATTAGTGGATTTGAACGGAAAATTGGCAAAACAAATATTCCAATCCGACAAAACCCTGCGCATGGAATTGTCTCAAATCAAAACCAAGCACTCTAAAAAATAAGCATTTTTTTCGTTTTTTTTATGGGGAAATCTGAACGAGACCGCATTCTCCAATTACTAAAAAAGGAACACATTCCCTTTGAACACTTTGTTCATGCACCCGTATACACATCTGAACAAGCCGCGGCTGCCCGAAATGGGAAAATCCATAATGGGGTCAAAGCGATGGTTTTGGAAACGGATAGGGGGATTGTTTTAGCCCTTTTAGCGGCCGACCTCAAGCTTGATTTGAAAAAACTCGCCCATCTGTTTCAATTCAAAAAACTTCAGTTGGCGAAGAAAGAGAAAGTATTGGAAAAAACGGGATGCGAACCCGGAAGCGCCCCCCCATTTGGGTTCACCCAACCCATGCCTACGTACATCGACGAGTCTGTTTTCGACCACGCCAGCGCGGAATTCAACATTGGGCTGCTCACGGAAAGCGTGCGCCTAAAAACAAGGGATTTGCGTCTCATTCTACCGCAAAAGCTGCTGCGGTTTGCGATAAGGACCAATAAATAGCATTAAATCCCTCCGCGCTAAATTCATCTAATAATGAAAAAACCATTATCTGAACCACAAATAATCCGCCGTGCGTGGAGAGCAGGGGCATGGGCCGTTTACTCTGGAAGCGCAAAATGCGCTGAGCACGGGTTTCGTTTATAAGCCTTTTACTGGGCTTTTTGGTTTATGGAGCTCCT
The DNA here is from genome assembly GCA_020053155.1 of Nitrososphaerota archaeon. GTDB lineage: Archaea > Iainarchaeota > Iainarchaeia > Iainarchaeales > VGJJ01 > VGJJ01. The sequence continues at coordinate 2,569 of JAGVNS010000104.1, read as the reverse complement.
TTTGAGGGGGCAACCCATGAAAACACGTTCAACAGAGCGGGTTTGAGGTGAAAAAAAGTATGGCTATTACATTCGATGTTCCAGCTGAACTCAAAGAGAAACAAAACGACTTTTTGGCCGAGCTTGCGAAAAAGCACGGAAAAATGAAGATAGGCGTGAACGAGGTTACTAAAGCCATTGAGCGCGACCAAGCCAAACTTGTCATTATCGCCAAAGACGTTTCACCGGCCGAACTAACCATGCACTTGCCCTTATTGTGCAAAGAAAAGAAAGTCCCCTACACCTTTTCTGATACCAAGAAAGAATTGGGAGAAAAAGCAGGTGTGGCAGTAGCTACGGCCGCCGTTGCAGTGACCGAAACCGGGGATTCCCAAGCCCAGTTAGAACAATTGGTTAAAACGCTTGGAGCGTTGAGCAAGTAGGTGTTTGCGTATGGGTGAACTTGGAACACCGGCAGAAGTCGTGGAATTGGTGAAACGCACCGGCGTCCACGGGGAAATCGCTCAAGTATTGTGCCGCATTTTGGACGGCCCCGAAAAAGGCCGTGTTAAACGTAGAAACGTCAAAGGGAATCTGCGCGCGGGAGACAAACTTATTTTGTTGAACACGGAGCGCGAAGCCAAGGAAATACGCGCACACTAAATTTTTTAAAAAAGTTTAATCAAAAACTACAAATCAAAAACTAATAATCAAAAACTAAAAAAGGGAAACAAAAAGGTGAAAAAATGGATTGTTCATTTTGCGGTAACGCCATCCAACGAGGAACCGGCCTCATTTTCGCCCGGAAAACGGGGCAAGTGTACCATTTCTGCTCGCGCAAGTGCGAACACAACATGCTCTACTTAAACAGGCAGTCGCGCAACACGCGATGGACCCAGGATTACGCCAAAACAAAAGCGTCCAACATCGCCATCCGCACGCACGAAGCCGCGAAAACCAAAGAAGAGAAAAAGTAACGAGTTGAATTTCCGTATGATGGAAAAAACCCTGATATTAATCAAACCGGATGGGGTCCAGCGACAACTCATTGGAAGAATTATTCAGCGCTTCGAAGACGTAGGATTGAAAATAGTTGGGTGCAAGCTGATACACGTTTCCCGTGAGCATGCGGGGAAACATTATTGTGATGTTGCCCAACGCCATGGGCAGAAAATGTTTGAATACAACGTAAACTTTTTGACCGAAGGGCCGGTTTTAGCCCTCGTACTTGAAGGAATTCATTCCATTGATTTGGTTCGAAAGATGGTTGGTCCCACCGAACCCAAATCTGCGCCACCCGGAACCGTGCGCGGAGACTTTGCGCACCAATCCTACGCGTGGGGGGACAGCAATAACAAAGCTATTCGAAACCTGATTCACGCTTCTGCCTCTTCGGAAGACGCCAAAAAAGAAATAGCGCTTTGGTTCGAACCAAAAGAATTGTACGATTACAAAACCGTGCACGAAAAGCACACGTTTGGAAACTAATTTAACACTCTACACTTCAATTTCTTTCCAGACGATTTCTATTGCACTGAAATACTTCTTTGTAAACGCCACTACTTTTTTTACAGCAAATGGTTTGCACGTGTACATATCAACCGTAAACAATGGGGGATTTGTTGGGTAACTGTAAAAATGGGAACCAGATGATTTCCAGTGAATCCACCCCCCAAATCCCATCTCGTGGGCCGTGTATGCGATTGGGGGTTCTAGCACTTCCATTTTGGCTACCTTGTCCAATTCTAGTAAGTATTCTTTCATTTCTTTAGTTTTTACAATCTTTTTGGTCGTTCCTTCGATAATAACTCGTTGGCGAATCAAACCCGGCGCTAAATTTTTCCACATGAAAAAATGATTTGCTCTAGCCCTTAAATAGGCTATTGTGGTAATTGAGATATGAAACTGCTTGTCCAGAAACTTCATCCCGATGCCATTCTTCCAAAATACGCGTTGCCTGGAGACGCCGGATTGGATTTGTTCTCTCTCGAAAAAGTAGTGTTAGCCCCGCAGCAAAAAGCGATTGTGAAAACGGGCATTGCCATTGCGTTGCCCCCCGGACACGCGGGGTTGATTTGGGACAAATCGGGGATGGCGGCAAAGTTCCACCTGCACGTGATTGGGGGTGTTTTTGACGAAACGTATCGGGGAGAATACACCATCATCCTGGTCAATTTGGGAGAAAACCCCTACACGATTGAAAAAGGGTCCAAAATTGCTCAACTATTAATTCAACCCATTTTACAACCCGAGGTAGTGGAAGTACCTCGGCTAGATGATACGGTGAGGGGTGGGGGCAAGTTTGGGAGCACCGGCCTGCAATAGGAAACGTTATAATCATCCCCATGGGCAATTGTAATATAGGGTTGGGGGGAATAAATCGTGTTATTGGGCGTTACTGGAATGTATGCAGCGGGTAAGGACACCCTGGCTGAATTCCTGGAGAATAAAGGCTTTATCCACCGCTCCCTTTCGGATGAAATTAGAAAAGAATGCATCGTGCGCGGGATTACCATCACGCGTGAAAACCTAATCAAGCTTGGAACTCAACTGCGTGAAAAGGAAGGAATGGCCGTTCTCGCCAAGCGTG
>JAGVNS010000011.1 GCA_020053155.1 Nitrososphaerota archaeon | reverse complement strand
TATCCAGTCCCTGTATTCCTGTTTTGCTACGCTGCATGGCCTGTTAAGCGTCTGGCGCTATTTAAAGAATTCGATTATGCCCAATACCGGGGTTAAAAAAGCCCGAAAATAGTGTTAATAGCGATGATTGCCGAAAATGAGCTTCCATTTAGGGGCGGAGGAAACAGAGTTCGCGACCAGGTATTAGTCATTTTGAGTGAGGAATTTCCGCTAACCGTCAAGGAATTGTATAACCGCATCGCCAAGCAAGGACATGAAGTGACCTACCAAGCCGTGCATAAGGTAGTCAGCCAGCTTATGGATGAGGGAATCGTTGACAAAAAAGGAAAGGGAATCCAACTCAGTCAAAATTGGATTCATCGCGTGAAAGACTATGCCTTTACCATTGACACGATTTACACCAAAGGAAAGCAATACAAGCTTCCTAAAACATTCGAAAAACCATACACGGTTGTATTTGATAATTTTTCGACGTACGTTGTTTGGATTGCCGAAAGTTTTCGCGATGGCGCATTTACACAAGGAAAAACGGGACCCATATATGGAATGTTTTATCATGCGCCTGGGCCACTTCGATTCAATTTTATTGATTTTGAGCTACTTCGACAAATGGCAGCTAATTGTCCCACTCGGGGCGTTTGCGTATGTGACATGCCTTTCGACCGATGGGTTTCAACTCACTACAAATTAGGTGGCGTTCGGGCATTCAAGACTGGGATGAAGATCAAGATTGAAGACGATTACTTTGTAGCCGAAGATGTTGTTATTCGTGCCCGATTTTCTCCTGAAACCATTGTGTTCTTGGACAAAATTTATTCCAAAATCCATGATTTGAAAGATTTGTTTCATTTTTATTTTGCGGAAGTAGACAAGAAAGACCCTTCCCACATCGAAGTCACTATTGAACGAAATCCCACTCTCGCTCGAATGATTGAAAATCAAATAAAACAATATTTAGCACAACCAGGAAAAAAAGAAGGGAAATCAAGTCCTAAAATTAAGACTTAACGTCCGCTTGTGCTTCAACCCATTTCTTTACGAGGGTGTTGACAACTCCCTCCACTACATGGTCTCCGGGACCAAAGCGTTTCTCCACTACTTTCCTAAACTTCTTTTCCACTTCCATTTCCACATCCACAATCAATACACCCATTTTTCATTCCCCCCGTAATTTATTATTTCCAGTTGGTATTCGCTCTAATTGTAATGGAGCCCCCTATCCCGCCATTGGTGGAAATACGGTTTCCATCTAAGTAGTTATGTTGACTTCGTCGTAATATAACTGTGGTTTAATCCAAGTAAACGAACGGGTTGATTCTGAATGGTTCGAGGTCTAATTCAGGGAAATATTCTGGTCTGTTTGATAATAGGCCGAGTATTGGCCGCTTCCAGCCGTATCTATGGCACGACAGCGCAGGGAGACATTGGATTGTGGACCCAGGGGTATGGTATTCCAGAGGAGGGAGGCGCTGGGGGAATGAGTGCCTATTTCTTGCCAGGACGGAATACTGACCCCTTGGACGGCATCAAAGGTGATGTATATATCGTAGGCATGATTTGGGGCATTTCCTGTGTATATTTCATCGGCCTCGGAAGGACCCCCTCCGTGGTTTCCAACCGATAGGTATGGGTACCAATGATTTGCATCTTCCCAATCGGTTGCTTTCACGAATGGAGAGGCATTGGCATCCGCAATGAATGCCCCCATCCATCCCGTCCGGGAAATCAATACTTCGGTCTTGTTGTCTTCATTCACTTGAGGATTGGAGTTAAGGGTGTTTTGGGTGCTGGGAGAATGATCTAAGTCTAATCGCGCGTACAAATAAGAGGGACAAGCATTGTCCACATTCATCCCAAAAAACTCGTCCAAGTATGTCGGGCCTGAATGGTCAATGTCGCGCGTAAGAGCAATCTCCGTATTCGGACACGTCGAGGTGGGTCTGGCTTGCGCACGAATGTAAAAACTGCTCCCTTGTTGGAGCCAATCCTTTGTAATTTGGTCCTCTGAAAACGACCCTCCTGTGCGCAAGAGAATTCCATTTGTTTCCATCCATGATCCCGAACGGATAATCCAGTTGGTTAAAAGATTGTCATCAAAATCGTCCACCAAGTGTTGGGGCCCCGTCAGGAAAAAATCAGTAGGATTGGTTCGTCCATCGTACGTCGCCGTTGAATTTCCCCAATATAGGTCAATGACATTTTCTCCAGCAGCGGCGTCGAATTCAATCCAAAACGAAGCAAAGTCGGATCCATATACCATCCGATAATATTCAAGGAGAACCCCATTGTGCACGAAGCGGATGTCTCCGAAGTCACTATTAACATTATTCCAAAACAAGGGATCGGAAACGATGGATGAGTCAATGTCAATCGACGTGCGGAAGCTGGTTTGGGAACCCGACATGGTGAGCGTAACAGGGGTCCGATAATTCCAATTGCTATCCCACCAATCGCTTCCGACCGATGATAGATTGGCTTCCAGATGGTACTCCAAGGGATCCCCTTCCGGATCGATTGAACCCGCGCACGTGAGCGAAATGGAATCGGCATAGGAGCCCTGGCACGTGGAACCGCTACAACTCAAAGAGGTGGGAGTGCTGGGAGGCAGATTGGAGGCAAGCGAAAGCCATTTCATGGCATAGGCAACCACTTTGTTTTGGTCCACGGGAGAAGAAAGGGAGTCTAAGGAGAACCCTTGAATTATTTTTCGGGACACAGTTCCAATATGCCCCACCATCGCGCTCTTTCCATTGTTCCAGTCTGCCATTGAAAATCCACCCGAAAGAGGGGTAAATGCATCGGGAAAGGATGCATTAAACGTGTTGAAATCGGCCTGGGCCAAATTAGGAAATACGTTAGCATGAAAGGTGATGGGAATGGTTTCAGACCCAAGGATGTCTCCATTGAAGTCCGCCTGCATGAAATCCTGGAAGGCATTGTTGTCCGCCTGATCGAATCCCACATCATTCCCTTCCATCCAGAGATTGCCGGAATATTGGTACAGTTGATCCAAATCATTCGCATCGGGGGCGGTATTCCAGTAGTCTCCCGCACTCCAAATCACAGTGGGAAACGGGTTGAGAACATTTGCATCCGGCACGCCTTGGGAAGATTCATTCCAGACACTGGTGCAGTATCCGTTATCCTTGAGTATTTTTTCGAATGACCTCCTCCCAGGCCTGAAGGCCTGGGTATCCCGCTAGGAAAACTTTTTGAGAGTTGTTTGGTCCGCCTGTCGGCGGACATAGTTCGCTACGACT
>JAGVNS010000045.1 GCA_020053155.1 Nitrososphaerota archaeon | reverse complement strand
TGCACCGCTTGGAAGAGACCACATCAAGACCACCTCGAACCGATTATTCAAGGCGGTAGAACTATATAAAAGTTCCTAAATTAAAGAGATTTACTATTACACCCCCTATCCTCCATTTTCTCGAAAGTAAGGGATATTACGGGGTTTACGGAGTAACGCGAAATTACGACTTTGTTGTGAAACATTTCCTGAAAGAAATGCCATGGGAAACATATCCAGGGGAGGGGGTAGGTGATAGTAGATATATTCGCTTTATTGAAGCTGGATTTGGACGATCCAAAATGCCGCCCCGATTTGCAAATCAACCTATGCTTCTCATGATATTGCCGTTCATAGAATGGCGTCGTTTTCAGGCGCTCTCCCCCGCTGAAAAAACACAACGTCTTGCGCTTCTACACCAAACGGCTCACATATCTAGAAAACTCGCCGCTCTCGAGCCGCGCATTACCCCGAGAGACATTGAGTCGATTCTCAGACGTGAAAGAAAAAAAAGAAGACAAGAGAAGAAACCTCCATCTGCAAAAATCCCTCGCCCCCCAAAAAGAATGGGACGTGCGACCTAACAACTGTCAAATCCGACACGTAGGGGAAGGGCTTTTATTGGCTTCTTTACCCGACCATTCGTATGGCTAAAAAGACCATGAAGGATGCGTATGAGAGCATTTTCAAGAAGAGTGTGAAGGCCAGCGGTGTTTCCGTTAAAGGGATTGATTTCAACCAAAAAGTGGATTTGAATTCCATTCTAAATGGATTCTCCACAAACGGGTTTCAAGCCACGCATTTGGGAAAAGCCATTAAAATTGTCAAAAAAATGCGCAAGGAAAAAACAACTATTTTTTTGGGATACACCTCCAACCAAATCTCAAGTGGCAATCGTGAAATCATCCGCTATTTGGTACAGCATAAAATGGTAGACTGTTTGGTGACAACCACTGGGGGAATTGAAGAGGATTTTATCAAAACCCATGCACCCTTTTTTGTGGCGGACTTTCGGCTGGATGGGGCGAAGTTGCGCGAGAAGGGAATCAATCGGATTGGAAACCTACTTGCTCCCAATGAGCGCTACATTTGGTTTGAACAGTTTTTCCAACCCATTCTGAGGGAGCTGGTTACGGAACAAATGAAAATAAAGCAGTATTTTTCTCCCTCGGAGGTCATTGAGCGCATGGGAAAGCAAATAAATCACAAAGAAAGCGTGTATTATTGGGCGAGCAAAAACAAAATACCCGTATTTTGCCCGGCCTTTATGGATGGGGCGATTGGGGACAATTGTTATTTTTTCAATTACAACCGAAAAAAGAACGAAAAGTTCGTACTCGACCAAATCATGGACCACCATCGCTTAATTGAAATGACCCTCAATGCCAAACAAACCGGATTGCTTATTTTGGGTTCTGGAATTATAAAGCACACGCTCTGCAATGCCAACATGTACCGCGAAGGAGCCAAATATGCAGTATATTTGAACACTGCCCCTGAATTTGATGGCAGTGATTCGGGAGCGGAACCCGAGGAAGCGAAAAGCTGGGGAAAGATTGCAACCGATGCAGACACGGTGAAAGTAGTGGGGGATACTACGATACTGTTTCCCTTGTTAGTTGCCGCAACGTTTGCACAAAAGAAAAAATGACAGCTCCCACGTAAAGGCCGAGGTATTAAACCACTAAAAACGAATAACAGGTGCATGCATGAAAGGCGTTTGGGTGTTGGGATTGGTGCTGGTGCTTTTGCTTGCAGCAGGGTGTACTGCAAAGAAAGCGGAAAACAAACCGGACAACGCCGCGCCCGGGCCGGGAAAAGGCACTGCAAATGACGCTCCTTCTATGGGAGGCGTACAACAGGAAAGCGCGGCTACTGGCATTGAAGAATCGGGCGCTTCAACGGCTCCAACCGGTTTTGTATTTGGCATCGAGTATGGGGTTCTGGGCCTTGCACAAGCATATAAGAAAACAGGCGCGCACGCCGTCAAATTTACTCCTGCACTGGTGTGGTGGAAGAACATCCAAAAAGAAGAAGGAGCCCCGTATGACTGGGGTGCCGTGGACGCGCATGTAAAGGAATACCAGGAAGCGGGTTATGATTACATGCAACTGCTCCTTACATCTGGGTCCCCTTGGGCGTCCATTGACGGCAAGGACGTGCTACCCAAAAACTTTGCACCCAAACCCGAATTCGAGGACGAGTATGGAACGTTCGTGAAAGCGGCCGTGGAACGCTATGACCTGGACGGCGTGGATGACATGCCGGGGCTTAAACATGCGGTCAACGAGTGGGGCGTGGAACGCGAATTCACCGCGTACTTTCCCGGAAGCGGTCAGGACTACGTGCGCGTGTTAAAACTTGCATACCCTGCAATAAAAGAGGCAAATCCAAATGCAAAAGTAATGCTGAACGCCCTGCTCATGTGGGACATTTTTCAGGGCAACCCGTCCGAAGGGGAAATTGAAAAGCGCTTCAAAAACCCGTTGAATGGAAAGCGAAAGGATTTAACTGACATCCCTTTCCTGCTGGACACGCACGCGTACTTTGACGTCATAGATATTCACTCGCTGGCTGATTACACGGAAATTCCTTCCACGGTTAAATGGCTGCGCAGGGAAATGGACAAACGCGGAACGCAAAAGGGTATTTTCATCGGGGACGCGTTTCCCATGAGCCCATTGTTGGCATATGGCTTTGAAACGTGCGAAGAAAGCGTGCTGGCCGCAAAGCCGTTTTACCCGGTGACAAAAGAAACGCGATGCGAGGCCGCGGAACTCCTGAAAGCATTGCGGAATCCAAAGCACGTGGACCACTCCAAAGCCCTTGAATGGCTGCAGCAAAACGTGGCCACCGGACTGGTAAAAAAATACGTGGTGGCCGCCGGCGAAGGCGTGCAGGGAATCAACATGGGAAATCTGGAGGATTGGCCTCTTCCATTTGGGGCCGGAACCGCGCAGTACTTTGGGTTAATGGAAACTGTCTATGGGGGCGGTGACATGCTGGCCGCACATCGCACGCCCGGAAAAGAGCGTCCGGGGTTTTTTGCACTGCAAAAGGTCATTGGAAAACTGGACGGGTTTGACTCCGTGGAAAAAAAGGACTTGGGAGAACACGTGTACTGGTATGAGTTCACGCGCAATGGCAAAATAACCGTTGTGGCCTGGTACGAGGAAGGGGCATTTTACGGTTTGAATGCCGTGCCTCCCTCCAGGGAATTAGTGGAAACGCCGTTTGGAATTGTCACGCTGGGCTTTGAACCCGTTTTCCTGAACGCGTAAAGCCCGCATTGAAAGGCCTTTCTTTGCATCACAAGGATGACAAATAGAGGCTTCGCCCCCATAATCCCACGTTTGTTTCTCCGCGGGTCCTCCGGGCCGCGCGGTATCTTTTTACTGCAAAAAACTATCCGCAACTAAAACGAGATGGGCGACCTTTCATCCGCCGGTCCTCTACAGACCGGAGGTATTCCCGGTCGCTACGGATAACTATTTACCCCTAAAGCGTCTTTAATAACAAGAAAGAAATTGATGAAAAAGGAAACCTAAATGAATCGCACCATGATAACTGGAATTGGAATTCTGGTCGTTTTGACAATATTGGTTTCCATTTTTTACCTTCCAGCCCTCTCTGGAAATTTTCAAACACCAGGGGAACCCAATCCAAATCCTATTCCGCCATATCAGCCACCCGGGAACACTGTCCCTACTCCCCCACCCGACACTACTCCAACGTACCCCCCTATTCCGAGCAATGTTACGTATGCATTTGGTGCCAAGTTTGAACCCCCGGATGGGCGCGTGTTGTACGGCATTGGCCCATGGAAAACCTATGAAGCTAAACTTCTCGCGGCCATTCCCTCTAAAAAATACTACCCAGCATCCCAACTCATTTTTATGGATCTCACGGGTTCACGATGGACCGAAGCAAAAGCAAAATTTCCAAGCACATTAGCAGGATATGATGCGGCGGGGGTTATTCCACACTATGATATTGCCCTTACCATAGGTACGCCCCTCCCTGCCGAACAGGCGGTGTTGACCGACCCCCACTTTGGAGTGGATGATGACGTGGCAAACTCAACGAAATATGATGCTAAACTGAATGACCTTGCGGACATTTTCAAAAAATACAAAAAGCCGGTCATGATTCGGATTGGGGGAGAATTTAATGGTCCGTGGAAGGGATACCACCCCTACGAATACCCCAAAGCGTTCCGAAAAATAGTAAATCTTTTTCGTGCGAAAGGAGTAGATAACGTGGCCTTTATTTGGGCGTATATGCCGGCTGCCCCAGACGATTTTGATGAAAAAAATTCTGGGGGAGAATACAAGTGGTTTCCGGGGGATGATGTGATTGATTGGTATGGGATTGACATTTATAGCCCGCAAGAAATATCAGGAGCAATCGAGAAAAATGGCGTGCTTACCGCCTTTGGAAAAACAACCAAATTTATGAACATGGCGAACGCGCACCATAAACCCGTCATCATGGCCGAAAGCGGAGTGGCCAAATTAGACATTACGAGTTCTCTTGAGGATGGAAAAGCAGACTGGGATGCTTTCTTCAAACCCCTCTTTGCATTCATGACTACTAACCCTCAACTAAAATGGTTCCACTTTCTCAATTTCGATTGGACAAAAGACAAATACTACCTATCTTCCGGATGGAAAAACAGCGATATCACGGAGAATGAATATATTACAGAGCAATTCATTGCCGAAATTCAGAAACCAAAATATTTGCATTCGGATGAGCGGTATTTGCTGAAAGACTACATCAAATATGAGTGAAAAATCCCCCGCGTGGTTACATGGGTGAAATTTCGTTTAGAGGCCTGAGATTAAAGGGTTTCCCTACGCGGCTTTTTTTCCGCGAGGTCTCCTTTTGGTGCTTCGAATGCTCTTGTTTCGATGCTTCGCTTTAGAGGGTACTTTTTTAGCCATTTTTTGTTTCACCTTTTGTTTTTTTAAAATGTTGAAAATAAATCAACATTCCAATGCGTGCATAAATGATTTTGAGTATTTAACGGTGCGCCTGTTGTTGAAAGTTCTTCCCCGTAAAGAATTCCAAAACTAATTATAGCAAACCGTTTTAATTTTTGAACTTTTATTGGGCGGTTTGCTATATGCAACATTGCAAAAGCAACGCTTTTGCGATGCCTCACAAAGCTTGGCTTTGTAAGGAAAGCCCTTCAATTGTTCAAATACTTA
>JAGVNS010000134.1 GCA_020053155.1 Nitrososphaerota archaeon | reverse complement strand
GGCTTTTGATAGTGGGTAAACGACCAGATGAAAATGGTCAGCAAAATGAGGTGGGAGAAAATGCACCATGTGCAAATGGCGTCCAAGACAAAGACCATCAGGAAGACGAAGTAGAGCGCTCCCAGCAGACCCAGGCCGCTCACGGCTGCTATCGTCTTCCATGCCGTTCTCTCGTCTATTTTCTTGTGCCAGGCCAAAAGACAAATAACCAAAAACAAGGCAAAGGAAAGGATTCCGAAAAGGGATACGGGAATCCCTAACATCTCCGAGTACACGCTGTTGTTCACGAAATCACAGCTTCCCCCCAATGGGCAGGCGGTGGACGTTTCGGAAATCTTGTTGAAAAAAAGGATGAAATCAATTCCCATTCCCCCAATAGACAACAAGCTGGGAACGAGCCACTTAGCATTAATCAAGGTCATGCACTCAGAAGATTTCGCCCCTTTTTAAAGATGGCGTCATCGCCGAAAGCCTGAATGAACGCTAAAACCTATTCCAAAAAATGATTTTTCTTCACGATGGATTGGGAGTCCCACCATTTTCCTAACCCCATCCAGTACCCCACTTTCATTTGAGTGAACGCAAACAGGATGAGAATGTAAATGATGTGTTCATCCAAAATGGGATTGTTGATGGGAGGAATCGCGGCCAAATACATGAGGGCGAGGAGCAGCATTCCCGAATGGGCGGCGAGGCGCATGGCGATTCCCGCCAGCAATGCAACTCCGATGAGGAGCAATCCTGCCATGAACAATGCATCCACCCACCCCTGGCCGGCAAGGCCTTGAAATACGGATGCAAACGGCCCCTTGGTGGCATGCGTCAAAAATCCGATGGTGGGAGAGGCGCCGGCCAGCCAGGATTTGGCGGGGGTCGTGGCGAAACCGAATCCGAATAGTTTGTCAATGAATGCCCAAAAGAAAGTGAATCCAAGTGCAATCCGAACCAATCCCCAGGCGTACTGTTCCCTGTTCATAACCGTTTCACTCTTCTTTTTTGGTTTCCTTTTATTTGAAAAACTCCCAGAGGTAGAAAAGAAATATGATTATTCCCCCAAGCACGGCGCCCCATCCCACATTTCGAGCCGCTTTCCATGAATCAAACTTCCCGCTTGAAGAGGAGTGTGCGGAAAAATAATAATAGACCAGGGCAAACACCACAATGGATAGAATCCCTTTTCCCACCCAGTGATGGCCGAAAGTGGTGGCCAGTAAACCCTTGAAGGGGGCATTTAATTCAGCGTAAAGGGTGGAGAGCACGATGAATACGAATGCGGCGATTGTTCCATTCCCTGCAGCCCTTAATCGGTTTGGATTCATATTTTAACTCCCGCCTCCAGCGCGTTCCGTGCTCCGGTGGAAATCAAGTACCCCATTCCCGCCATGGCAAGACCCATGAGCACGATGAGGAGTGAAAGCAGTTGGATGGACTGCCGCAACCGGCGGTCGCGCAGAAGTGCATCCCCCGCAGAGTGAATGAGAAGGAAGACCATCAATCCCAAGAAGGGGAGAAAAAGAAAAACGTGTTCTTTGGTTTCCATGAACACGCTGTGCGCCCACGCTTGAGGGCCGGCTTTGATGAGGGGCTTGACCTCAGACCCATAGACGGTGACATAGTAGTATCCCCCCGCCACCCAACTCAATAGGAGAAGCGCCATTCCTATGCCTGAAAGGAGTTTCATCCTGGAAACCGTTTTTTTCCCAGGGTTGAACAATTCCACGAAAATCCAAAAAAAAGCGAACACGGCCATCTCGCCCAAAAACGCATGCACTCCAATCAGGGGGTCGGTCATCGCATCACCATATGCGCCAAACGTATTGGAAAATATAAAGGTCTCCTATCACGCACCCTCGAATCGGTCTTTAGGATGCACCATGCCACTTTGTCCCGTTTTAGGTTATTTTCATCCCAAAAAAAGGAATGGAAAAAACGGAACATTTTTGAATGAGAGACGCAGTATTCTAGTGGTGTTGAATGCACGAACAACGAATTATTTCGCAAGTCGTTGATGCCGCCACGCTTGCGGGGGCCACGAAAAAAATAATCGTCGAAGTGGGGGAGCTTTCCACGATTACGCCGCTGCACCTCAAAGAGCATCTCGCGGGAAGGGTTGATTGGGAAGTGGAAACCCGCTTCAAAAAAGCAAGGGTGAAGTGTGCATGCAAATACAAAGGAGTTCCAGAGATTTTGGAAGAGGGGCACGATTTCATCTTGTTTCGCTGCCCGGTGTGCAAAGGAAAACCACGGGTGATTGAAGGCGGGGAAATCAAAATCATTGGAGTTGAATAATAGTATGTGCTTGGCCATCCCTGGAAAAATAATTCATATCGAGAAAGACATTGCTACCATCGATTATGGAAGTGAAAAACGTCAGGCGAAAATAATCGTAGGAGACTTTAAACCAGGGGATTTCGTGATTGTGCAAGGAAAAATAGTCATCGAAAAAGTCCCAGTAGAACAGGTTAAAGGCTGGTTGGACGTGGTGAGGCAAAGTGGGGCCTGAAATTCTTTTCGTCAAGTACGCATTCCCCTGCGCATTCATCCTGCGTGAAAGGGGAGAGATCACGAAGGGAGAATTATTCAAGCTCGAGGATGCCGCGCTCCATGAAAAGATCCTTCCCCGCCCATTTTTGGAAAAGATTTTTTTCCGCGCCTTCCGACGCATCCAGGTATTGGCCATGGAAATGGGGAAAGACAAATGGGATTATGACGTGATCCGCGCCTATTTTGTCACCCGCCACAATGAAATCATTTTGGAGGGAATGGAGACCTATGCCCGAGCCCCCGACTCCTTGAAGGAATTGTGTATGGTCCACGAGTCAAAAATTCAATCCATTAGGGGGGATGTATTGGTCGTGAAATACGGGAAGAAGACCCGCCCCGTGATGGGAACCATGATTCCTTCCCCCAAGGTGGGGGAAAAGGTCACCATCCATTACGGATATGCGATTGAGCGCCTGCGATGAAGGGAATGAGAAATGCATTCGCGCGCAGGGCGAGCCACACTCCTACCATTATCACGATCATTCCCGCGACCTGAATCTCGGTGATAGGGGTCTCCGACACCACTACAGAGAGGAGGGTCGTGACGGGGGAACCCAACAGCAGAATGCTCGTGGCCACGGACACGGGAATGTGTTTCAGCCCATTGTAGTACGTGTACACGTAGAGGAAGAGCATTCCTGATGTGAACGCGACCCAGAGCCAGGCATTGGGGGAAAGGGAAAACACTCCCGATAATCCCCCCGTAAAGAAAAGGTAGAGGAGAATGAACCCCGCCCCAAATGTCATGCGCGCCGCCCCCACGACTGTTCCAGACAACTCCCTAAGCGCATGCTTGGATATCACCGTCTCCACGGCCCAAAAAAGGGTGGCGATGAGAATGAGGAGCTCCCCATACCCAAAAGGAAAGGACTGTATCTTCAGGAGAAAAAAATTTCCAACCAACAAAAGGATGGCAGCCCCCATCATTTGGTGATTCATTTTTTCCCGCAGGAGCAAAACCGCAAGGATGGAAGCAAATAGGAACAGCGTTTTATGTACAAACGCCCCCGATGCTGCCGAAGCGAGCGAGAGTCCCTGGAAAAACAACACGAATGGAATGGCCCCACCCACCAATCCAATTAATACGAGTTGAGCCCACTTTTGGGGGGAGAGGGAACGCAACGCGCTCCATTCACGCAAGAAGAGGAGGACTCCAAAGAAGAGAATGCCCACCACTCCATTCTTGAGAAAAGTGAATAAGGAGGGTTCGATGGTCGCGAGCGCATACTTGTTGAGAAAAACCGAGAAGCCGCTGATGAGGGCCGTGCTGAAAACCAGGATGAGGGCGTTTCGTTCCGACATACCTTCACAAAGAAGTCAAGCCATATATATTCATTCACCTCTTCATGGGGCATGACTCATAAGCTCGCATTGGGGTGGTTCTCTTTTTCGTGTTGCGAGGACTCCAGTATCATTTTCACGGAGATGCTAAACGACCATTTCGATGAGTGGTCGAAAGTCATTGATTTTCAGCATGTGCGTATTTTGAAAAAGAACAATAAAATCCACAATTTAGATGTGGCGTTTGTGGAAGGAGCGATTGCTTCCGAACATGATGAAATGAAATTGAAAGAGATTAGAAAAAATTCAAAAAAGCTCGTGGCAATAGGTTCATGCGCTATTAATGGAATGCCTGCAGCACAAAGGAATACGTTTGATGAGGGAAAAATGAAGGAAATAGAATTCTTGATTGAAAAGTTTCACCAAGCCAAAAAGGTGCGGACAATTGAGGAAGTAGTGAAAGTGGATGACCGGGTCATGGGCTGTCCAATGTCCGAAACTGCTTTTTTGGATGTGCTGAATAAAACATTGAAGGAGTTCAAAATCACATGAAGGACGTGAACATCGGGATTCAGGACATTTCCAAAATTGAAGGACATGCAAGTTTGGAAATAAAAGTGAGAAATAATGAAGTGACAAAAGTCCAGCTCATGTTCACGGAAAACAAACGCTTTTTCACGCAGGCCATTCGGGGGAGGAGCATTGACGTGTTATCCCAATCCGTTGCCCGAATTTGCGGGACGTGCAGTATTGCGCACAGCCTGTGCTGTATTGAAGCGATTGAGAATGCCATGGGCCTCGTTGTGAGTCAGCAAACCCAGTTGCTCAAAAAACTCACCATGTATGGATTGATGATCCGCGACCATGCTTTACACATCTATCTTTTTTCTCTCCCCGATGTTTTCAATAAGGATTCGGTATTGGATTTTACCCCTGAACAGAGTCATTTTTTGCATGATTCATTTGACATCAAGCGCGCGGGAAACAAATTGAGCACGGTGGTGGCGGGAAGGGCGGTGCATGCACCCTTTCCCCAGGTAGGGGGGTATGCGCAGGTGCCCACAAACAAGGATCTGAAGGCCATCATTCCAGATTTGAAGCTCGCACGAGAAAAATTATTTGGAGTATTAGATGAGTATTATGACTGTCCCGTCAACTATTCCCGTTCAACAGACTTTGTCGCGTTGGTTGGAAAAGAGTTCGATTTTTTGGAAGGAGAAATAATGAACACGCGGGGGTTGTGCATTCCCGAAAAGAATTATTTCGAACACTTGAATAAGACCGTGCTTCCCTATTCCCAAGCCGTGGGGTACAAATTTGAGGGGGACACCTACATGGTGGGAGCGCTGGCGCGAATCAATTTGAACAAAAAAGGGTTGCATAAGGACACGCGGAGGGATGCCAAAAAATATTTGCGCGTATTTCCTTCCCAAAACATTTTTCACAATAATTTGGCGCAGGGAATAGAGATTCTGCACAGCATCGACCACGCGCTTGAAATCATTGATACGATTGACTTCAAACCCGAACCTAAACTCGTTTTCGAGAAAAAAGCATGCGAAGGAGTTGGTGTGATTGAGGCCCCTCGCGGAACATTGTTTTACCATTTGGATATTGACGCCAAGGGAATGGTAAAAGAAGGAAACATTGTCGTTCCCACTCAACAAAATCAAATCAACATGGAATTGGACATCAAGAATTTGGTGCAGAACACGATAGACAAATTGTCAAAAGAGCAAATCAAGTATGAAATAGAAAAACTCATCCGGGCGTACGACCCCTGCATTAGTTGTGCGACGCACTTTTTGAAAGTAAACTGGACATAGTTGTCTTCAATTCTTGAAACACATTCTCCTCGCTCCCGGAAGGGGGAACCCCAAAGATAGTGACACGTTTCAGTTTCCCCATTTTTTTCATTAGTTTGAGCGTCATTCCCAAATCGAAATCGTGCAATGAATACGAAGGGGAGGATTGAATAGCATCGATGTCATCCCACATCACTACTTTTTGGGTGTTGGCAATCGTGTCCACAATAATTAAGTGGTTTTCTTCTGGAAAATTTTCAGTAGGATCCAGCTCGATAAATTTGATGCTTGAAAATTCTTTTCGCAGACGCAGAAGCAGGCGGATGGGAAACGCATCCCCTTCCATGAGCGGGTTTCCAAGCACGTAAATCCTAAACGAGTTTTTTTCCATCAGGACCTACTATCTCTATCGCGTGCGTGGGACAGGCGATGGCCGCATTCATATTTTTTTCCAAATCCTTATCGGAAAACTGTACAATTTTGGCAATGGCCAAACCATCCTTTCCTAACTCCCATGTTTCCGGGGCAATCGCCACACAATTGGCGGCGCCGATGCATTTAGTTTTATCATATTCAATTTGGCATGTTCCCATCAATAACCCACTCCCCAAATCGAAAACAGTACACTTTTTTGGGATATAATTCTTTCCCCCTTATTTTGACGCATCCCCAACAGTTTACCACGTGAAAAATGCCATGAGGGAAAGCAGCAGTACTCCGGCTCCCGAGACGAGTATTCCGCTCTTGACCAAATCGCGGGTATGAATGTAACGAGTGGAATAGGCAATGACCGTAGGGGGCGTTCCCATGGGAAGAATGAAATCAAGACTCACCCCCAACGCGGCGGCCGTGACCAAATTGGTAGCATTCACTCCCAGCACGGCAGCTAAGGAAGCAATAATGGGAAGAAACACCGCAGAGGCCGCCGTGTTGCTGATAAAGCTGGTGAGGACCACTCCAACGAGCCCAATGGCAAGCAGCACCAAAAAATAGGGTTGAGTCTGCCAATAGTTTCCCAAATGCTGCGCCAATACTGCGCTCAAGCCGGACGATTCAATGGCCATCCCCAATGCGATTCCCCCTCCAATCAGGATGAGGGAATCCCACCCCATATCCTTGAAATCGTGTGTCGTAATCAGGCGGAAAATGGACAAAAGAAAAAGCGGAAGAAGCGCCACCACGCTGCTGGGAATGCTGTGAATGCTTTCCGTCATCCACAACGCTACGGTAAGACCGAAAACCAACGCCACTTTTTTCTGGTCGCCCGTGAAAGGATGAGGGTGTTTCTTCATGCGCGGAACAAAATGCTCAGGCTTGAATACCGTAATCAAAATAATCCACGTGATGAGAAGCATGAGCACAGTAAACGGGAATGCGCGCACTCCCCATTCGACAAAACCATATAACAATCCTTCCTGCGTGAGAAATTTCTGCGCCAGAACATTGGGGGTGCTCCCAATGAGGGTACCCATCCCCCCAATCGTCGCTCCATACGCGGAGGCAATAACCATCGCCTTGGCAAACGAGGAGGTGCCTCGTTGGCAGTGATTGTTTTTGAGAATGACCAGAACAATGGGCATGGATAGCGCCGCCGCAGCCGAATTGCTAATCCATAACGAAACCCCCGCCGTCACCATAAGGACACCAAGCACCAATCGTTTAGGGGATGCCGAAAAGATCCCTAACAGTTTGTGGCTCAAATACTCATCGAGGCGGTGCCGGCGCATTCCCACGGCAAGGGAAAATCCCCCCAGCACGAGAACGACCACTTTGTCAAAGTATTGGGAAAACACTTTTTCGGGGGAATAGGGAACAAAAACAATGAGCAAAAAACCAACGAGCAACGCCGTAATGTGCAAGGGGATGGCTTCCGACACCCACAATACCAGGGCAAAGAAAGTGATGGCCAGCACCACCTGCGCTTCGGGAACAAGAGAAAGGGGAGCAACGTACAGAGCGAGCGCCCCTGCGGCGGCGACCAAAAAAAGGAGGGAGGCGCGAAAATGCATAGGGTTCATGCGCTGAAAAGGAACCCGGGTATAAAAATAATCGCGTGCCTTTTCATTCAAACAGCTTGCTGAGGCTCATTCCCTCGTTGGTCCGGTAAATGGCCTCGGCGAATAATTCTTCGAGTGGAATCACTTCCACTTTTTCCTGCGAGTGCTGCGGAATGGAATTGGTGACAAAAACACGGTCCACCGCGCGGCTTATTTCTTCGCGTCCCTTGCTAAACAATCCGTGCGTACAATACACGTACACGTGTTTGGCTCCCATCGCACGCACTCCCTTGGCCGCTTCAATAATGGTTCCCCCCGAATCAATCATATCATCAATAATAAGCACATTCTCCCCCTTCAATTCTCCCACTACCTTGAATTCACTGATATCCCCGTCTTTCTTTCGGAATTTGTATCCAATCACGATGTCTTTGATTCCCAGCCTGGATGCAAACGCCTTGGCACGCGACGTCCCCCCCGCGTCAGGAGACATGACCACGGTATTTTCCAACAAGTACGGGTGGTTCTGCTTCAAGTAGTCATGCAACAGGCGCGAACTGTACAAATTATCGAATGAAATGCGGTAAAAACTAGGCAATTGCGCGCAGTGCGTGTCAATGGTCAGCACGCGATGGGCATAAAGAGAAAGCATATCCGCGAGCACACGTGCATTCACTGCAACGCGGGATTCATCCTTTCGGTCTTGCCGGGAAAATCTCATGTAAGGCAAAACGTCAATGAGTTCATTAGCAGAAGACGAGTGCACGGCCTCATTAACAAATGCAAGCTGCAGGAACCAATCAGCAGGTTTGAGTGATGAATCATGAATAAAGAAGCAGTTCTTCCTCCGAATGTTCTCCTTAATCTTGACTTTAATTTCATGATCGCGGAACTCCTTGATATTGATTTCATTCAGCTCAAATGTTCCATTCCGTAAGCGTAAATTTTCACAGATTGCTTTTGCGAACTCCCACGCACCCCCATTTGGATTGGCTAAAATAGAACACGGATTGTCAATGTGATTGGCCATGAATAACTCCCCCTAAATCCATGGACGGGGCAGGAGGAATATAATCCCTGGGGAAGCCCCTCTTAAAGGAGGATAAAAATGCCTAGGCGGCGTAAGAGTACTGGAATAGGAGCCCGCAGATTCCTCTTTTCTACTTCAGATTCAATAGCATTCTTATGGTGTAAAATTTTTGTATAGATGCATGCCAACCGTTATCTTGCTCATCGGTCCATCCGGCAGCGGAAAGACCAGTATGGGTAAACGCATCGCCCAAAACAAAGGATGGGCGCACATCTCGGAAGACAAAATATGGGACAAGATTAATCATGTCCCTTACACATATCGAACACCAAAAGAACAAGCCGTTATTCAACCGTTAAGTATCAAACATATCATGCAAAAGGTAAAAAAAAGGAAAAATGTGGTTTTTGAATTTTTGGTATTTGACAATCCTCCAACTCCAATAGTATGGTATCAAGCCCAATTGTCAAAGCGAAACGTAAAAGTTATCACCAGAGTATTCCGACCTACTTTGAATGAATTATTATTACATCAAAAAACACGAGGCAGAGAAAAGAATATCCAAAAACAACGTAAGCATGCTAAACATCAGTTAACATGCCTCCGTTCCAGAATGATAAAAAAAGAGTGGATAATAAATCCTTCAGGAAAAACACTGGAAGAAAATTACAACAAATATTTTGAGCCTATTATTTTGAGTGCTCTGAGCGGGCGTTAATTCCTGAAACAAGAACCCGGCTTTATATCCTTTACGAATATACTAGAAGTGATTGGACTTATTAAAATTGAGTGAAAATTTGGTAGAAATCAATTTTACTTCCTGAAAGGTTATCCCTGAAAGCATGATGCCATCTTTCTCAGGGATAACTATTGAGTAATATAATAATCGACAATTATATGCACAGAAAAGACAAAGTCCTATTTTGTTCATTAGTAATGAACGTTTTTGTTCATTAGTAATGCACACTATTAAATAGGGGTTGGGGATAGATAATAGTATGATTCTCAAGGAGACCCTTCGAACGATTGTCCAAATTCAGCGAACGAGCAATGCCACAGCTGAGAATGGAGTCAAACGCGAACTAAGAGAAAAAATAGATATTAATTTGCCCTTTGCACTAGTCCTATCTGGCATCCGCCGGTGCGGGAAAAGCACGCTTTTGCGGCAGTTAATGAAGGAAGCCAAGCAGTATTATTATTTTAATTTTGAAGATCCCCGTGGAACCGGATTTGAGCCGAGCGATTTTCAAAAATTGGATGACATTTTTAGTGAAGAATATGGCAGTCAAAATCACTATTTCTTTGACGAAATTCAAAACATTGACAAGTGGGAGCTCGGCGTACGCTACCTATTAGAACAAAAAAAACATGTCATCCTCACCGGTTCCAATGCCTCACTATTAAGCAAAGAATTAGGAACGCGTTTGACGGGAAGGCACTTGCGATTTGAGCTTTTCCCATTTTCATATTCAGAATTCCTATTATTCATGAAAGAGAAACCCACCAGTAAATCATTTGATGAATATCTCCAAAAAGGGGGTTTTCCAGAGTTTTTGAAAACAAACAAAAGCGAAGCGCTTCAAGAACTATTAAGCGACCTGATTGCCCGTGACATCGTAGTCCGCCACAAACTCCGCAATGCCAAAACCATTCGAGAGATGGCCATCTTTCTCCTAACCAACGTAGGAAAAGAGTTCTCATACACCAGCCTAAAGAAAACATTCAAACTAGGATCAACCAACAG
>JAGVNS010000046.1 GCA_020053155.1 Nitrososphaerota archaeon | reverse complement strand
GACAGGAATCCCAAAAAACGTCCAAGAACTAAAACAAGACCGGCGACCTTTCATCCGCCGGTCCTACAGACCGGCGGTATTCCCGGTCGCATTAGATAATCCATTTGGTCTTAATCTTAGTAGCAAATCCTATTCGAACAAAAAAGGTCCTTTTGGGATTTAGATAGGGAAAAAATCCTTAAAACTCACAATAACCCTTATTTCCTGAAGGGGGACTTTGGGCATCCCGATTGGGTAAGATCGGTTCGGCAGTTTTTTTTAAGGTATTTAGCACTAAATAATCAAATCTTCATCAGCGCGCCTTCAATCCCATCCAAACTCAAGAGTTTGGCCTGGCCCACTTTCTCGCTCCCTCCCCCGTTTCCTTTGGCATGCGCGAGGATGGATTGGATGGCATTTTTGGCGTTGAACATGCTCGCACTCCCGCTCATGGCAATGACCATTTTAGCGGATTTTGAAACCAACACAATTCCTAAGGTAGGATTTTGATTTACCAGCATTTGCCCAAGTTTCAATAAGGGTTCAGGCTCAAGATCTTCAATAATCTCTACAATCTTGCTTCCTTTTGCGCGGGCTTTGAGGTCATTTGCAATGCCGCTCAAATAATACTCTTCAAGCTGCTCAATTTTCTTTCGCGAGGCTTTGTATTCGTCCATCAAATTCTGCGCAGCTTTCTCCAAATCCTGTTCGGTGGTGTTCAATATTTGCGTCACGCGCGCCAGCTTTTCTTCCCGCTCCTGGACCCACTTTAGCGCAGGTTGTCCCGTTGAATACGTTATCCGCTCAATTCCATCCTGCACGCTCTCCACCTTCTGTATCTTGAAGAAGCCAATCTCTTCCGTATTATTAATGTGTGTCCCCCCACACGCCTGAATGTCAA
This sequence comes from Nitrososphaerota archaeon, assembly GCA_020053155.1. Classification (GTDB taxonomy): domain Archaea; phylum Iainarchaeota; class Iainarchaeia; order Iainarchaeales; family VGJJ01; genus VGJJ01. The sequence goes on along the minus strand of JAGVNS010000046.1, from coordinate 4,829 downwards.
TTCCCTGGATTTGAACTAAACGCAGCTCTTTACCCGGAACAAACCCTCCTTGGTAAATGCGGAAGCCGTATTTTTGCTCGGCTTCCGTTCGCGAGAGAACAAACTTGTTGACCGGAATCTTCATCTGCACGTGCTGTTCTACCAATTCCTCTATTTTTCTCATTTCTTCGGGGGTTATTTTTTTGTAGTGCGTTACATCCAAATGGGCTTTATCCGGGCTCTTTTGGGCACCGGCTTGCCAAACGTGCGGTCCTAATACCTTTCGGCACATCGCATTAAGCAAGTGCGTGGCCGTGTGGTTGTGCATCAAGTTTTCTCTACGAGTTCTTTCAATGTGTCCTTTTACCTTTTGGCCAACAGTAAATTTGGCCGGATCATCAACTAAATGAAAAATCCATTTTTTATTTTTTATAACATTAACTACCCTAACATTTTCAATTGTTCCTACATCATGGTCTTGTCCCCCGCCTGTGGGATAAAATAAAGTTTGATTCAAAACAATAAAACCGTGTTTTCCAATTTCTGTTGACGTGACCTCCCTAACTACCTGAACGGTAGCATCAAAATTATCTTCGTATAGTTGGTCATAGTATAGTTGTTTTGTCTCCTGAATAGTTTCGCTATCCATAAAATCCCAAAATTCGGATTTATTCTTTTCTTTTTTCTTCTCATTTTTCATTCCAATTTGTTCGTAAAAATCAAACACTTCTTCTACCTGCACTCCGGTCTTTTTGCCTAAATCAACGGCGAGTTCGTATGGAATACCATGCGACTCGTACAACGTGACCATTTCTTTCTTCTCCAAGGGTTTATTTTCTTTTTTCAATCGCTCCACTAACACTTGTACTTTTCGCTTGCTGGTTTCCTGCAACAAATTGAACTTTTTCTGCTCCTCCTGCACGACATCGATGGCCGTCTGCAATCCTTCTTGTAATGAATCGTCAAACCCCCTCAATTCTTTCACGTGATCACTGAGAATTTTGGAATAATCCAAGTTGAATGCAAATTCGGAATTGAATCCAAATACGCGGCGTAAAATTAAGCGGAGATTGTATCCCCCTCCCCCGTTGCTTGGCAATTGCCCATCCGTGCACGTGTACAAGATGGTTTTGAGGTGGTCGCAAATGGCATAGAGGGCTTGCAGGGAAGCGATGCGCAAAAATAGTTCTTTTTCATCCATTCCCAATTGTTTGGCAATGAGCTGGCGTTTTTCTTTTACGTTCCCTTCTTCCATGTCCAGTACGCCACTCAGCTTCGCGTATTTTGCGAATAAATCCTCATCCAATTGAACGCCCGTGTTGCGTTTCATGTTTAGGATAACATTTCCGTATGCCGTATCGTAACTCGTGGGGGTGCCGGTAGTATACCATGCTAAGCGTTCCAGTCCCGCTCCCATGTCAATGACTTTGGTTTTGAGTTCGCGGCTCGAACCATCCTCTAACTCCTCAAATTGCATGAAAACACAGTTTCCGAGCTCGGCACCATTGGCCGCATACTCTATGGAGGGACCAAACGTTCCCCCCCCCGCCCACACTTCCTCTTGAAATGTCAAATCCTCGGGTTTCACACCAATAATTTGGGTCAAATACTGATAATCGTGCTCCAACGCCTCATTTTTCCAGTAAAAGAGTCCCGTTTTTTCCGTATTGAATGCATGCTGCCCAAACATGACAAATCCCGTATTATGTCGCCCAGTCACTCCAACATTCCCTACATCATTGAAACGTAAGCACATTTGGGGGACAATAAGGGGGTTGGCCGGCGGCTCCACTTGTCCCGATACCACGTAGGGTTGGAAGTCAATGATGCTCGCATTCGTGAAATACAAATCATCCCTCCACCGTGAAACAACGGGAAAGCGTTTGATTTCAGTGTGATTATTTTTAGTAAAATACTCGCTAATTTTTTTCCACGTTTCAACGTAGGAATAATTTTTGGTCTTTCTTCCAATAAACTCATACCCCATGCATTCGGAATCGGCGCACGTATTTCGTTCAGCGTTAAGCGTCCAGAAAAAACGCTTACAATTCGTACATTGCTTGCGCTGAAATCCCTTGCTTGTGAGTGCGTCTATTTTGTAATGTTTCTCCCATTCGTTTGTAAATTGGGCCCGTAATGCGGTTTTATCAACCATACGACTGGGATGGAAAGAAAGGCCTATAAAAGGGGGCCGTTTTTAGGAATGCTAAGAGGAGGGATTGGATAATGGTTCCAGCCGTAGCAATAAACGTAGTCGGAGTCCTTATCGCGGCCATCGCGAGTTTCGTGGTGGGGACGGTTTGGTATTCTCCTGCGCTATTCGGAAAGAAATGGATGAAATTAATGGGAATGAAAGAAAGTGACATGAAGAATGCGAAAAAAGAAATGGGTGGCATGATGGTCATGACGCTCATTTTGAGCGTTGTAACCGCATTTGTGTTGGCGCACATCCTCAAATACGTGGGCGCTGTCACCTATATGGATGCCCTTTTTGTTGCATTTATGGTGTGGTTAGGGTTCTATGCCACAAGCCTGTACATGGGTGTCCTGTATGAGAAAAAATCCATGGAATGGTGGTTTATTATCGCCGGGAATTATTTAGCCGGACTCATTGTCATGGCCATCGTGTTAGTTTTGGTCTAAATAATTGGATGGGGCGAATAGTGCCCCGTTCATTTTCTTTTTTTTTCCCACATTCAAAACGCATCTTTAAATTTGGCTATACGGTGATCGGGTCATGGAGAAAAAGCACAGTGCCTTAATCCGTTTCCTGCCCTTCTGGCTTTTCCTTTTGTTCTTCAAGTTCGGCGCAGGACTGCATTACTCCATTCTCTCTCCATTAGGGGAACGTTTCCTCCCCCTGTGGGTGGTAGGGGGATTGATGAGTTTGGCATCGGTTATTCAATTGGTGCTGGACGTTCCGGCTGGAAAGATGCTCGACCGATTCGGATACAAGCGAATGTTGGCGATAGGAACCGGTATTTTTCTCTTGATTGCGGTGCTGATGATTTACCGATTGGATGCTCTCTTTTTCGCATTAAGCGTAGTATTGGGGGCATTCGGTTGGCTATTTTTTGGTCCTGGGAGAACCGCTTACGTGCTTTCCCATGCCTCCAAAAAAGAATCCGGGCGATTCATGGCCCTGCGGGACATTTTTGGCTCTGTTGGAATCGTCCTCGCCGCACTCGCCATTCCCTTTGTGGTCAACCAGGATTCCCCATTCATCGGTGGAGTTATTTTGATTATCCTTCTCGTTTCATTCTTCGCCATTTGGTTCAGCCCCAAAGATGAACGTAAAATAAAACTCATTGAAAATCCCCATGAAAAAACCCACCATCAACGGAGACACCTTTTCAGGAATCTACTTGAATCCATTCGACGCCTGAATCCCGCCAGCATGCTTCTCGTGCTCCTGAATTTTGTAGGGGCATTGTTCTACGGCGTAGTGTGGTTTGTCGTTCCCCTCATCATTGCCCATTCTCCAGAACAAGCAAGCCTATTGGGGATTGGTCTTTCCATGTTCGATTTCGCGGTTATCGTGACGGGAACGTTACTCTACACGCTCGTCGACAAAGGCAACAAAAAAACCATGGTCTTTTTCGGGTTGTTCCTTTTCGCGCTGGCAGGATTATTACTCGGATTGAGCGATGGACTCCTTTTCCTCGTCCTGGCCTTTATCGCCACGATGGGGGACGAGATTGCATCCCTCCCATTATGGGCGTGGCTTCATCAATTGGACAAAAAGCACGACCAGGACGGATTGGTATCGGGCATCATTAACTTGTCCGAGGATTTGGGATGGGCGATTGGTCCACTGACCGCGGGCATCCTGTATACGTCCCTCGGCCCTACTCCCACGCTTATCCTGGGAGCCATCCCCCTGCTATTCATGCTCATCCTCTATTATTTGGCCGTAAAAAAACACACGATCAACGTTTCCCTATTGAACGTTCCCCGGAAGCCCCACAAACTACGGCACAAGAATTGACTAGGCGAAATCAGTACTATTAGTCCGCTATTTCATGTGTTCATCAAATCAATAATGAGGTTGGGTAGATGATCAATGCCCTCAAATTCCTTGACAATTACGGATTTTATTCTCTTTTTTATGGTTGATTGGACACGGGTTATAGTCATCTTTCCTTTCCCCCCAATACTTTCACAATCATCTTCAACCAAAATAGTGGGAATGATTTTCTCTGCAACATCCCTGTACTCTTCCTTTTTTCGCCGAAAAAGCAAACGACCTTTCGGAAAACAGTGCTTCCTGAGAACGGCTTTAACCTGTTCCATTTCGCCCGTTTTTGTTCTGGAGGTTAAATACAGAATTTTGGCTCCCTGCTTTTTCCAACGATTCAATTTCTGTACGGCATGGCCAATAGGAACGTACGACGCATAATCATGCACCGATTCCTCTTCCTGTTTTACCTGTTTAACGATTTGTTTTCTGCTTTTACCAACGGCACTATTATGCATGGTTACGGTTCCTTCGGTAAAAACAAGGAGTGTGATAGGTTTCGTAAGTCGTGGCATCACCCCCCTATCTTTTTGGACTTATTTAAGGTGAAGTGCGGGAGGCAGGAATCGAACCTGCGTAGACACTAAGTCACTGGAACCTCAATCCAGCCCGGTTGACCGCTGCGGCACTCCCGCAAACTTTTTGCAAAAAAGTTTGATCAAAAAGCGTTAGGGTTCCTTGCAGGAACCCAGACTCATTCTGATTATTAAAAACCGCCCAAAAAGGGCTTTTAAACGGAAGGCCTTGTATGCTTGCCCTGGACTCACACTCCTCTCCGTTCACGCTTTTTTGGGGTCGGCGTGATTTTTAAATGCGTGGTGTGTGCGATTTT
>JAGVNS010000033.1 GCA_020053155.1 Nitrososphaerota archaeon | reverse complement strand
GCCCTGGTTTTTAAGGGGAGGGAGGGTTGATTTCCCTACCATGCCCCGGGATGTGTCCTCTTTTTTGAAAGAAAATGCCCTTTCCATTTGGGACCATGCCCGTCTCCACTGGAAAGACCAGGTGTTGGAGGGAATGATTCCCCCTCAACCTTTGCAGGGAAATACAGTCTTGGTATTGAAACTGAATACGGGATACAAGATGGGGTTCAATCTTTCCAACATCCAGAAAGTGGATAAAATTATTTCCCCGAACAGTGTTTCTTCCCCCCAAAAAGTGGAAACAAACAACCCCCATCTTTCGGATAAGCCCGCTTTCTCCGTGATTGGGGTGGGGGGGACGATTGTGAGTAAGGTGGATTACGAAAAGGGGGGAGTTACTGCCAAACTCACTCCCACGGAATTAGCCCAGATGGTTCCCGAGATAGGGGAGTTTGCCCAAATCAAGCAAATCTTTTCCCCGTTTACCAAAATGAGCGAGGACATGATTCCCAGCGATTGGGTCAACATGGCGAATATTTGTCACGAAGAGTTGAACAAACCTGATGTGGAAGGGATTGTGTTGACGCATGGGACGGACACCCTGCACTACACGGCGGCCGCATTGTCGTTCATGCTGCACGACATATCCAAACCTGTCGTGTTGGTGGGGTCGCAGCGCAGCAGTGATAGGGGAAGCAGTGATGCGACGATGAATCTGGTTTGTGCGGCACGCGTGGCCATCAGTGACATGGCGGAAGTGGGGATTTGCATGCATGGCACAACCTCGGATGATTACTGCTTGTTCAACCGCGGAACGGCCGTGCGAAAAATGCACACCACACGAAGGGATGCATTCCGTCCCATCAATCAATTGCCCATTGCCAAAGTTTGGCCGGACGGAAAAATGGAAAAGATAAGTGCATACCATCCGCGTTCCAATGCTAAAATGACTCTGGATGCCGTTTTTGATGAAAACGTGGGCTTCGTGAAGGTGTATCCCGGCCTCTCCCCCGACATTTTTGATTTTTACTTAGGGAGAGGGTGCAAAGGGTTTGTCATCGAGGCCACGGGCCTGGGGCACGTGCACACGACGCGGATCATTCCTGCCATCCAATCCATTACGGGGAAGGGAATCCCCGTCTTCATCACCTCCCAAACACTCTATGGAAGGGTCAATTTGGATGTGTACACCAATCTTCGTCTCCTCAAAAGTGCGGGGGCGGTGGGATTGGAGGACATGCTGCCGGAAACCGCCTATATCAAACTGGGATGGGTGCTTGCGCACACGCAAAACAAGGAAAAGGTAACGGAAATGATGCTCACCAATTATGCGGGGGAAACAACTCCGTTTAGCCGCACGGACACTTTTTTGTATTAACGATGGATGGAACCCCCCCATCCATGATATTAAAGGGTTTTCCCAATGGGGGGTAAACATGACTATTCTTATCCGCCGCAAACACGAGCATTTCCACTCAGACGTGGGATGGTTGGAGACGCGCCACCATTTTTCGTTCAACGAGTACTACGACCCTGACAACCTGAATTGGGCCTCGTTGAGAGTGTTCAACGATGACGTGATTCAACCCAATGAGGGTTTTCCGTTCCATAGTCATGCGGACATGGAAATCGTGACGTATGTCATTTCCGGGGAATTGACGCACGAGGATAGTTTGGGAAACGAGGGAAAAATAGTTCCCGGAATGATTCAATACATGTGCGCAGGCACCGGAATCCGTCACGCGGAATACAACGAGTCCAAAACAACTCCCGTTCACCTGCTTCAAATGTGGATCCTTCCACCCAAACGGGGGCTTCCTTCAAGTTGGAGCGAAAAAAAGTGGGATGAAAAGGCGTTTGAAAACAAATTGGTTTGCTTGGTTTCAAAAGAAGGGAAAATGGGCGCGTTGCCCATTCAACAGAATGCCTCTTTGTATGTCTCATCTTTAACGAATGGAAAAAAAATTTCTTTTTCTCCCAGTTATCCCCATCAATATATTTTTGTGGTGGAGGGAACCCTTATGCTTAACAACAGGATATTAAAAAAAGGAGATTCGGCACGTGTTTTGGATGAAAATAAATTAGTGTTTGAGGCAATGAGCGAAAAAGCGCATCTGGTGATGTGGGACCTTTAAGGGGTATTGGGCTATGCCAACCCGAGAATGCGCAATAAATATTGAATGAAAAGCATGATGGGGTTTAGCGCCGCCAAAAATAGCAACGAAGCGGACTCTGGAATGGGAAGCAGACACCAGTTCGAGCAAATGCCCCCGCAGTCAATTCCTGACTCTTTTTCATCTTGAACCCCATTAGTGCAGAGCGCGGATGGTGCAGTCTCACACCCTTCATCTATTTGGGAATCGCAATCGTCATCCATTCCATTGCATAACTCAAAGCTCTGGACGCACGTCAGGGTTTCTCCTTCGCTTCCATCAACTGTACTTCCATCCCCGCCCCCTCCGCTTCCTCCACCTCCGCCTCCGCCCCCATCATCCGAACCGCCTGTGCCCGTGTCTCCCGGTCCGGGGGGAGTTGTGTCTCCGGAAGAATCTGGATTGGTAGCCGTAAAAGTCAGCGCATTGGACTGCCCTCCTGCAGGATTTTTCACGTACAGGGAATGGGTTCCCACTCCCAACGTTTGAATATGGTCGGATGATAATTCCAGCGTGAGCTGGGTTTGGGTGGTTGTAGTGGGGGCGTACTCCATTCCCCCTACTATCCCTATTACGGCGCCGGACTTGAAGTACAACCCGTCGATGGTAAATGAAGCATTCGACCCCAGTACAACATTGGCAGGGGATACGGCCGTGAGGTAGGGGGTGTAAATAACGAATCCTGAAATGGCATTCGAGGTCTTTTTGTCAGGGTTCTGAACGAACAATTGGTAGATGCTTGGACCCAACGTCGTTGTTTGGGCCGAGGACAAACTGAATGTGACCTGCCCGCTATTCACAAAAGTAGTCGGAAAGCTCTGTATTTTGGTGGGAACAATGACATCCTGTAAATATGATTTGGCCCCGCTCTGGAACCCTGAACCATTCAGCGTAATGGTTCCCCCCGTGTTTATTTCGATGTCAATAGGCGTGAATGCGCTCAGCACCGGGCTTCCGGTCGCCAAGATGGTGAGGGTCACCATACCCGACTGTTCCCCCCCTGGATTTTGCACATACACGTTATGCACGCCCACCCCCAATGTGGCTATTTCGGTGGCCGACAAATTGAACGTGAGTTGCGAAGAACTGTTGAACGTCGTATTCTTGAGGGCCAGGCTTCCCACCTTCACTTGCGCCCCGCTCAGGAATACGGCCCCGTCCAATGTGAATAATTGCCCGTTCCCTATAACCACGCCGGAAGGAGTGATGCTGTTCAAAATGGGGGTTGCCGCTCCCACCGTGAGGTTTTGGGAATTGCTGTACGTGCTTCCCTGCTTCACGCGCACCGCGAACGTTCCCAATCCCAATGTGTTGGATTGGCTGGCCGATAAAGTAAACGTGAGTTTGGAAGCGTTGACGAAGGTGGGGGTTATCAGGGGCAAGGCCCCATTCCCCACATCCACTTGGTCCGTGTTCGTGAATAGGTTGCCATTCAACGTAATCAATGTACTCACTCCCTTCATCACGGTCGTGGGAACGACGCTGCTCAATGAAAAGGAGACGTTGTTTCCGGGGGTGGGGCTCCCTTGCGGATACGAAGAGGGAGTGTAGAGTTCCCCCGATGCAAGAAACCCTTTTATCGAATCCTGCACTTTCACGTCGAACTCGCGTGCACAGTTCAGGAAGCCGTCCGCGTGCAACGCTTTGACGTTGTTCACCGAAAAATTCTGCCAATATTTCTTCTCTTCTGTCGTCGGGGCAATCTTGGCAGCGAACGATGCAATGTAGCTGTACACATAATAGTTTTGGGTGATTCCCGCCACGGTCTCCGAACTCTTTATGGAGCAATACACATAGTTGTCGTACGCCCCCGCGGGATTGGAAAAGTCCGCGTGATACGCGCCCTTTCCCACGAATGAGCCCCCCATCTGCTTGGCGATGTCCCCAATCCTTTTTCCAAGGGGGTCGAGCACGGAATCGGATGGATTGATGGTCTGGAGGGAGGCATACAATTCAATCAGTCCCAACCCTAACCGGTTGGCCAACATGAATGCCCGCTCTCCATCCTGGCAGCCCGCTGTTCCATTATCCGACCCTTCGGGGGAGTGGAAGCCGTTCAATGCCTGCATCACTATTCCATTCGCCGCATATTCGGGAGGGAGGGTGGATGAATCAATCGCCTGTCCGGGAGGGGCAATCCACCCCCCATTATTCCCGTTGTCCAAATAGGCACCCAGGCAATAATTGTTCTCGATTTGCGGTGTGGAGGGATTATCAAGCGTACAATACGCAGGGGGTCCGTCCCATTGGTAATACCCCCATTTTGGGGGGGCTTCCGCGTACAGCACGGAGTCATACCCGCTCCCATTCAGGTGGTCGTGGACGAACTGGTTGTGTTCTGCGAATCGCGAATCGTTCGTCTCCTTGAAATAATTCAATAGGTGCGCATACCCCTGCAGTTGCATCCCCAACGGACGCGTGTAATGGATGCTCCCCACCCACGTGGTCATGCGCAAGCGATAGAACGTGGCATTCAATCCCTTGCGGAATTCCTCCCTTCCCGTGTAATGGTAGAAATCCAGGTTAGTCTTCCATGACCAATTGTGCGCGGCATCCAGCACTTCAGCGGCCCAGGGACTGCCGAAGAGTGTTTTCATCTCGTTCGTATTCGTGGCCTTTTTCTGGAATTCCGTCTGGCTCGCGCTGTTTTTGGGATCGGTAAACGTCTTGTCGTCCAAATATTCTTCCCAATCCCCCCGGTATCGCGCGACTTGTTCGATGAGGGGGTATTTTCCCCGTGCGCCCGTGATGAATGTGCTATACGTCTCATTCGCACTTGCATTGTTCTGCAGCCCCCCTCCCGTCAGATTGGGGGAGCCTGCGCGGAAAACAGAGAATGGGGGATTCAGGGACACTCCTTCCTGGGCACTGGGACCATTGTCCTGGAGGTTGGTGCACACGCTCTTGGAAATGGAAACATCCGGGCGGTTGTAGAACGATTGCAATTCCCCATTTGTGAGAGATTGGAATGCCCCCAAGTAAAACGCCCCTGCGCTCCCAAAATACGTTTTGTCATTCGGGATGAAAATGACCTTGTTGGTGAAGCGCTTGGCTTCCGATAATGAATCGTTGGTCGCGCTGAAATTGAATTGGACTTCCTGGGAATAATACATCTTGTACCGCAGCGCATTCATGGGTTGTTGGGGATAAGTGGGGGACAAGAGGTCCCACGACAAATACCCTGTGTCCGCGTCCCCGGTCGCGCCATTGGGGTAATAATACGGGGCATACCTCCCCGTCACGGAAACATTCCTGCTTCCCTGAGAGAGTTTCAACCAGACGTACGTTGGCACCCCGCTCGCGCTGGTGCGGGGAACGATAGCCGTGCTACTCCCTCCTGCAGTGGGATAGGTGTCCACCGCATACCCTTGATAGGTGCCCGTGGCAAAACCCAAGTTGCCTTCTTCTTCCGTGGAATGAAGAGAGGAATACCAGTTGCTCACCACCCCCTTATTTCCCGCATCAAGCGTAAAGGATTGCGGACTTCCCCCACTCCCTGCCGCTTCCGCCGTAATCCCATTCCCCTGCATAGCGGTATCAATCCGAATGATTCCCCCCCGCACGGGCTTGTGGGTGGGACTTGCATAGAGTGAGTTCTTGAAACTCACCGTCATATTTACTTTGGCGCTCCCTTTGAAAAAATCATAGATGACTCGATATCCCACTCCAGAGCTGCCCAACAATCCTTCCGCCACCACTTGGCAGCGGACAGGGCCGTTTTGGAGTATTTCCAATCGGGAGGCATTTCCTGCATTCGAATTCAACTCGTTCCCACTTTCATCCCAAAAAATGATTCCTCCCTGATTGGGGGGAGAGACGATGGTGTCGTTGCCCGCGTACAACGTGACTTGGTCCAACACGTCATAGTTCGTCCCCTTAATTTTGAATACCGCCCCGTTCGGACTTCCCGTGTCCGCGGTGACGACCGTTCCGGCCTGAGAACAAACGTCGCTTCCCCCCGCGTTTCCACTGCCTCCATTCTCAATGGCATAACTCGAGTCAATGGCATTGGAACCCAAACTAGGAAGCACAAAATCCACGAGGGCCCATTTCAGGCTCCCATCCGGCCATTTTCCCAATTCAGTGAACTGCATGCTCGTCGCATTCTTTACTTTCAACGAATTGACGCTTGAAACATCCCCTTTCGGAAAGGGAAAACCGAACGTCACCACTTCATTGGCTCGTGAAATGGATGATTGACCATTGGGATACGTCTCAAACACGTCAATGGGATATGAAAATGCATTCCCAAAAGAGGCGAGAAAAAGAATTCCTGCCGCGACTAAAAAAAACCAACTTCCCTTTAGGGCTCTTCCCCCACGCGACGCAGACATTTAACCCCACCCACTAATGGAGGGCTTTTAATCCTGATTCCATAAAACCAAAAAAAAGAATCCGGCAACCCTTTTTATCTAGGCCCCGCGCGCCCTTAAATAGGGGGATTCGATGCTTCTCTATGACCAACTCCCGGGGCCAAGGAAGTTTGGAATACGTCCTCATGATTACCGGCGTTATTTTAGTGGGAATCGTCGTTCTCTTCGTCATTTTGGAAAGTGCCGTTCCCCAAGGAAAAAACATCTTAGAAACCAACCTCTCCCAAAACCTCACAGCCATGAATGCGGCGGCCGACAATGTGCTCGTAACCCTTACCAGTATTACGCTCAGCGGGGTAGGAGAAGATGGCACCGTCATTCTCATGTATTCCGCTCCAGGCGCAAGCAATTTTTTGCTGGTACAGGAAAAAGATGGGGATTTGGATGGGAATCCTGAAGTCGTGGACACGCTGGACACGCCCGAATCATTTACATCCATTCCCCCCCACGATGACGTGAGCATGTTTTCACTCCCCCTCTTTGCTACCACCGTTGAATCTTCCGGAACGGAAAACTGCATAACCTATTTTTACCGCCTCCGTGCGTGCGACCATTTTAACATGTGCTTGATTTCAGATGTCGTATCTGCCACCCCCCAACCCATTGAAGGATGTCCCTAAAAAAACAAAAAAGTGACTTCCTCCCAGGCCTAAAGGCAAGGGTATCCATGAAGGGCAAGAACGTCACCGGGCTCGCGTATGCGCTCGCCAATTACGGGCGACGCATGTCGCCCTAAAGGGCGAGGTATGAACCTTTTTCCCCGGGCTTTTTTCTAAAAAGGCCGAATTAAATGATACGAATTTGCTGTAAAAAAAGAAGAGCCCCTACCAAAACGGGCTGATGAACCAAATAAATAATTAACGAGTTTCTCCCGCATCCTACCAAAAATAGTAAAACACCATTCTTTGTTTCCGAAAGGTGAAACCGCGAAACCCCATTTGGATACAACCAATGACTCACGCTCAACCCCATCAAAAACAACCCAAACCAGGGAAACAAGGGAAAGTAATCAAAAGTAGTAAACGAAACCGGCATGATTCCAATCCAATTTGGCATCCCCGCAAAAAATCCAACCGAAAACAAAATCCCCAAAACAAAAACAATCAATCCCAAAACTCCCAAAACAATGGGTTTTTTTCGAAATGGAATGCTCAAAATAGTAAACGTTCCAATCGCATGCAGCACACCAAACCAAATCGTGTATTGGGGAAAAAGAAAAAACGTCACGAGCGTAATAATGATTCCCACAAAAACCAAAAACAATCCGCGCTTAAACAAAAATTCAATTTCGTTTTGGGGCTTTTTTCGATATAGTACAAGAGGAATGGAAATTCCCGCCAAGAGAATAAACGACCCTGCAATGCTCCTCGCCAACCAAAACCAAAAACCAGAATACACATTCACGTTTGACTGAAGGAAAAAAGACAAATCAAAAATAAAGTGAAAAATAACCATACCCAAAACGGCAATGCCTCGCCAAACGTCGAGCTCGAGGAAACGCGGCGGTTTGTTATGGGCATTATTTTGAATGTGCGAATTCATTTTCCTTCACGTCTTTGAATTCTCCCATAAGAGTTCAAAATATTTTCGATAGGCGTTAGCGATGTCCTTGTTGACCATCACAAAACAAAGGGGGTAATTATCTTTCCACAGGACGTTAACCACTCTATCTCCATACACATTAATGACGGCAGGATTGTCAACATGAGAAGGCAAGTAACGGGCCTCAGCAAAATCCTTCCTTCGACTCATTGCACTGCCTTTTACAGTTGATTTGTATAAAATCCGCAGATTGATTTTCAACCGCTTCCGCTCGGCATCCCACTTTTCAAAAAACAATGGCATGACCTCATTTTCCCGGGCAATCGCCCCAATCATTAATTGTTCTCCCCTTGCGTGTTTGAGCACGTCCCTCCGCATGGCTTTGAATCCTTCCACCCCCTGCAGAATGTATGCTTCCGCCGTGGGCTTTGTTTCCCTAAATTGATTTAGTTGAGGAATGACCGTTTTCATTTTTTGTATTTTTTCATCAATGATAATTTTTTCCTCTTCCAG
>JAGVNS010000012.1 GCA_020053155.1 Nitrososphaerota archaeon | reverse complement strand
GCTTTGATGTTGCTGGCGATAAGCTGCAGCGCGTCCGGCAAAATCCGTTCGACCTGTTTTCCCCTCCCCTCTGCCTGCAAATCCAAAAAAAGATATATTCCCCCCATGACTAAAATGAAAGTTCCCCCAAAACCCAGGACGACAAGGGGGTACGACCACTGCAGGACAAAACTAGTGAATACGGTAGAAACAAAACCCAAGACGAGAGCCAAGAGAATGATGTTGATGACGAACTTTCGCGACGAGATGCGTATCCCCAGATACGCGAACTGGCGTTCAAACGCATCTAGAATTCGACGGAAAAAAGGGTTGCTGGAACGTTCGGCCATGAATCAGTCCCCCAGCAACGTTGGGCGTTTGCTCTTGACGATACCCAAATACATGAATTGGGCCACCCCCACAAACGCAAGGAGGACCCAAAAATAGAGTTCAGTGATTTGAATCTGGGGGAAGGAAGAGAGAACAATCAGGAATGTTATTCCCAGGGCGGGAACGATGACCCCCAGCATCATGTAAACCAGGGAAAGGAGCTTCATCTGGCTTTCGTAATTCCGTATTTGGATGGACTGGGCTTCCGTCAGCGAGTCCACGCTTTCCGCTAACACCAGGGAAACGTCCGCTCCCGCCCGCATCCCGTTGACGATTTGCCAGAGGGCGCGGCGGAAAAAAATGCTTGGATTGTATTCCGCAATTCGTTCAAGGGCCACTTCTTGGATGGTCCCCGTCCCTATTTGGTCGACCGCTTTTTTGAATTCGCTGGAAACGGCGCCGTAATTCCCTTCCGCCACCACCTTCATGGATTCAAATAGACTGACGCCGGAACGTATTTGCACCAAAATGGTGCGCAGGGCAAAAACGAGATTCCTGTCCAAGTCGCGGACTTTCTTTTTGACGCGGATGATGGGGAAGGTGATGAGCTGCACCCATACCAGAATGGAAAAAACCAGGCTCAGGATGATTGGATAGAATAAATCAATCGAATTGAGCAGGCGGAATATAATCACCGAAAAAAGGAAACCGAAAAAAACAAAATAAAAGAGAACGATTACCAGGCTCATGGTGGCGTACTCTTTGATGGATATGGGAAGCTCGGCTTTTTTCATGTCGGTGTCGGTGAGCGGCATCAGTTTCCCGAATTGGGACCCCACCCCAACGAGGTGTTTGCTGGCCCATCGCAGCAAGGGCATGGGCAGGACGTTCAAAGGCATCGTGAAGCGGAGAATCATGCCATTACCTTCGTGTGCTAATTCTATTCAGCGGACCCCTGCTTTTTTCAGTACTGTCTCGGGGGTCGAATAATATTCAGCCATGACCTGCCCCACCTCATTGATGTCTCGGATTTTTTGTTTAATCATCCAATTCAACACTTTCTCTTTCTGGGAAAGATTCTGGGTCAATTCCTGTGCCGTGAACCCCGTGTGCAACCCGAGTTCGTCAAAGAGGCGGATGCTTTCGGAATACTTTTCGATGGAGTCGGAGGCGGCGCGCCAGCGGTAGAGAATGTTGGGTTTGATCTGCATTTTTCCCTCGCTCCCCGCCTTTTGAGGGACGAATTCAGCTAATTGCAGAACGCGTCTCACCCCCAATCTTCGATTACGAAACATGACCACGTTCAAGTGCACGGCTTCAAGCAAGGAAGGGGCAATCTCTATGGGCGGACTCGTCAAGCGGGTGATGGTTTCGTCTGCGGTATTGGCGTGAACGGTCGCATAGACGGAATGGCCGGTATGCATGGCTTCAAACATTACTTCCGCTTCCCGTTGACGTCTGACCTCCCCCACAATGATTCGGTCGGGCCGCATTCGCAACGCATTTACGAGCAAATCAAGCATTCCTACCGAGCCTTTTCCTTCCGCGTTGGGCTCGCGCGTAGTCATGGGAACCCAGTGCAAATAATCAGGAAGCGTGAGCTCGCGCGTGTTGTGGCATACTACGTTGTTGCAGATGAAGCTCTCGTTTTGAGGAACGCTGAAATCGTAGACAAATCCTTCAAACGGTTGTCGTTCGATGGAAACTACTTGATCCCATTCGACAACGCCAATTTCCCGTAAAAAAACAAGTTGCTGAGATTGTGAAGATTGATTTGCACTTGATGGTAGTAAACTAATTTTTGGAGAAATGGCAAGATTTTGGCCAGCAACTATTTTTTTGCCACTAATTGGAATAATTCTCCCAGAGGCATCCTGCCCAAAAAGTGAATGGTCGGCGGTAACTTCAGTCGTTCGTCCGCTTTTCAACGTTATTTTCAACAAATCTTTTTTGACCCAGTGTCGGATGAAGTGACTGGGTTCGCGCCATTCTATTTTCCCGTTTTTTGTCATGGAAGGAATTTGAATTCCTTCATCATTTTCAATCGAGGCATCAAGAATGGAATCGTCTTCGATGAGACCGTCAATAAGTTCGCCCACCGTTGTTTTGACCGCGTGATTGTCACGTTGATACACCATTTCCATTTTTCCGGAAACGCTGTCTTCAATCGTAAGTACACGTTGGTTGGGTTGAATGAAGGGAAGCATGACATTGAGAAGGGTGGTTTTTCCGCTCCCCGTTCCTCCCGAAACCATGATGTTGAGTTCGTATTCCATGGCCAGCCACAACACGGCCATGCTGGGGGCGCTGGCTGTTCCCGTCGTGATGAAATCAGTGACCGTCCACGGGTCTCTCCGGAAGCGGCGGATAGTGATGGTGTTTCCCCTCGAGGAAATGGGAAAGAGGGAAGCGTTGGCCCGGTCTCCCGTAACCAAGTGGGCGTCCAGGAGGGGGTTGAGGATGGTGACCTGCTTTCCCACCCTCCGTGCGATAATGCTGGCATAATTCTGGATTTCGGCTTCCGGGTAAATGACGATGTTGGTTTTCAACCATCCATATTTTTTGTGGTACACCCACACGGGCTCGTTTGAGGAGTTCACGACTATTTCTTCTAGATTTCCATCCGCAAGCAAGAATTCGATGGGACCCAGGCCCACCATCTCGTTGAGGATGACGGCGGCGAGTTTGTCCTGCGACTCTCGAGGGAGTTGGGGCAGGGAGGCACGTAAGAGGGTGTCGGCTTTCTCCTTGAACGTGCGTTTGAGTTCGCTGACGAATTTAGCATCTAACATTTTTTCTGAGGAAATGTTTATTTCCGTCACTATTTTGGACTTGAGGTCGTTGAGCATGGCCCTTGTTCCAGCTCCAAACTCTGGAAGGTGGAGAATGTACTGTTTTACGAATTGGGCATCGTCTTTCCCGATGTCCACCACCAATGGGATGTCTGCCTGGATGGTGTATGTTTCTATTTTTTGGAAGACCATTCGTTTCACGCTTCGGGTTTTTTGTACAGGATGAGGGGTTCTCCAAACGCCGGATATTTCACGTCTACCAGCCCATTGTCTTCAAGGGTTTGAAGTTCTTGCGCCACCTGTTCCTCTTTCAGCGCAAGCACGCGGGCTATCTCATCCAGTTTCATGAATTGACGGCGTTTGACAAGTTCAAAAATTCGGTCATAGTCCGTCACAATGGAGTTTTCCCCTGATGATGCGGGCGGGTGGGGTAGTAGCGCGGGAGGGGCGTTCATTTCTTTTGTTTCAGATAGGGAAGGGGTACGCGAGGGATGGGGAGGAGAAGAAAGGGATGGGAGTCCCACCCCTTGAGAGGAAACAGGTGCTTGAGGGGGAAAAGCGGGGTGCGGCGTGGGGGGGAAAATGGGACGCGGTAGGGGTCCGCTCGCGGCAATGGGTTTGGGGGTAGCCGGAGAAATGGGAATAGGAAGGTGAAGAATCTTGGCCAGTCCTTCCCAGATTCCCCCCTTTGGGGGGGATGCACCTTGGGAGTTCATAAACACCCCCCACTGGTTTGGAGTTTTTAAGTTAGGAGGCGGAAACCACAAGGGGTTGACTGGCTGAACTTTCGTTTCCCGCATAATCGCGTGCGGAAACGACGTATGCGAGTGATTCAGTGGGAGAATAAGGGGAAATGGTGTATGTGGTCATGGGAGTTTGCGTCAATATAGAATACGTAGTAAATCCTCCCGTCGCGGCGTTTTGTTGATAAATCAGATAAAATTGCACATCCGTCGAAGGGCTTTTTTGCCAGGAGAGAATGATTCCATTTTCAGGTGCGGGAAAATAGGTCAATGAACTGGGGGGCAAGGGAGATGTAAAATCTTCCATTACAATGAGGGGAAAAAAAGGTGTTTGATGTAGTTTGGTGCCGTCATCCGTGTAGGCACCCCCCTCGCTGAACAATTCAACGCTCCCAAATTTAGCCATTGAGGGGAGAGCCGCTGAAATGTCGAATGAAACGGATTGGGAATAAGAAAGCGCGTCAATGAGAATTTGCTGAAATGTTTCCCCCATTTTTTTTTGGGAGGCATCATACCAGGACAGGCGGAGAACGAACAATCCGTGGGCCGCATACGCGGAGTCGTTTTTCACGTGGACGGGAAAAGTGCTCAGCGAGGTGGTATAGAGGGGGGAAGAAATTTTTCCAAGTGAAAGGGATAATTTGAGGGAAGGGGTCATGATGCACGTGCCGTTCTCGCAGACGTTTTCAGGGGGGCATCCGCACTGTGTGCAGTCTGCTAGTAGTTTTTGATTGACACAACGTGAGGGGGGGTTGTTCATGGAGCACTCCCCCTCAGGGGTTCCATCTAAACAGACGGGGGTTTTTTCTTTAATGAAAATGACCCATTCGGCACGCTGATTCCCTGCCGTAGCGTAGATGGTGTTCGTCCCCAGCGACGTGAAGGAAATGGAAATGGTGTATGGGCATGAAGGGGTTTCGCAGGAGTATTCATGCACGTTCCCTCCTCCCTCAATGACTATTTTTTCACCCCCATGAAACGGGGCATCTAAAAAAAGATTCACTTTTTCTCCCGCAAATGCGGAAGGGGGTCCCTTGAGCGTGAGGGAAGGGGAACCTTCTCGTACGCCCAGCGAGGGAGCGCTTTGAAAAATAAGAAAGAGGATGATTATTCCCGCCCCCACCGCCAAAAGGCGGACGGCCCATTCCCCTGCACTCATTTGGGGAACACCACGACGTTACTTTTATAGGTGTTGAAACCCGGCTTTTGAGTTGAATAGTTGGCATCCTGGTAGTAAAATGTACTTATCCCCTCCGTAAACGTGACGCGCATGGAAAGGAATGCGGGAGTTCCTCCATGCGAGACGCGCAAACCTGACCCTAATGAAAGGACAAGAGGAGCAGACTCGCACGCACTTCCGGCACAGGAATAGGTGATGGTTTCCCACCCCCCCGTGTAGTGCATGGAAATATTTTTGTCTCCCGTTGAAAGTGCACAGTTGGAACAATTGGAATCAAAAAATTGGACGTTAAAATAGGGTCCGGCGGCCGCATTGTAATCCTGGTGCGGACACCCGCTGACCAGGGAACAGGAAACCATGTTGTAGTCATCCACGCTCGTGGGAAGAGAGACGTTTACGTCTATTCGGCTTATTTTGGAGAAGGTAAAAAAGGATGAACAGCCAATGGTAGATGTGCTCGCGAATGCGACATTGTTCACGTCAGTCAATTGGTATTGTAGGCACTGGGGCAAAATGTTGAATCCCGCTTCAAGGGGGGATGACCCCCCCCATGTGGATGGCAATGGAACGTTGAGGTCGACTACGACTCCGTCAAACGTTTTTTGTGCGTTCAAGTCCTCAACGAAAATGGAGTACGCATTGAGTAAATCGAAATAGAGGGATAATTTCCCGCTGGGAATGGGCAGGGTTTGTGAGACGGATACTGAATTTTCATCCGTCGAATACGTAAACGGGAGAATGCGCTGCTGGATGGAGGGAAATCCAAGAGTTTGGTCCAGAGTGATGATGTCGTCCGTCAGGTCGTCGTATTTGGAATTGATGGCGTTCAGCACGGACACTTCTACTGTAGTCTGCGTGAAACGTTTTCCCGCATCCAGGGAGTAGAGGACCAGCCCCAGGATGACCCCAATGAAAAGAAACGTGAGAAACGTGAATAACACTCCCCCCTCCCCGGAAGCCATGCTTACCCTCCCTGCCAGGCCCAGTACTCAAACGTAAAAAATTGGGTGGTGGGCGTGTAGTAGCAGTAAATCAAATCCTGGTCATTGTACGTGCACTCGGGAATAGCCGCATCGGGATTGACGACGGCATATAGTTCTCCTTCCGCGGAGACGTTCTGGGTAAAAGTGTAGGAGTAATCCGTGCACCCTGAAACCAGTTTTCCGCAGAGGGAGGGAACCGATACGTTTGTGAGAAGGGTCGTGGGGGGCGCTCCCACATAGAAAGAGACGCTGGATGCATTGGTATCCAGGTTTCCCAGACTTTGTACATTAACAGTCAAATCCGTATTGGCGACCCCCAGGAGGCTGCCTGAAACAATGTCCACGTTCAAATCGCGATACTGGAACGTTTGGGTGGAGAAAACGTTCCAGTCCTTTTCCTTGGAATTTCCATTGGAATCAATGTATTCAAATTTGGTTCCCGGGCTTGGAATGGAGAGAAGGGTGGAGGAACAGGCGAGGGGGGAAGTGCAGGGAATGGTGAATGTATAGATTGAAATCCATGGCTGCGGGTTGAGCGTGTTGATATCAAAAATGAGGTCGGTGCCTGAGAACAGTCCATTCCCGTCATTCATTATCACGGTGCCGCTTGGAATGCCCGCCACCACGTTGGCATCCGACGCGATGAGTTGGATTTCTTGGGCGATAAGGGTGTACACGTCTATTAACGCATCCTG
>JAGVNS010000127.1 GCA_020053155.1 Nitrososphaerota archaeon | reverse complement strand
TACATTTTTTTGTCAGCAATAATTTGGTCAATAGTATAACTGGACATGCCTGATTTGCTTGAATGTTCTGTTTGGGCAAGAAGCGCCTGAAAGTGTTCAATTACTCTTCGTAACGAATTTTTTTCGAAGAGTTTATTTTTATCGTATCGTATGCCTCTGTGGAGACCCAAAATACAGCCGTTAAATTCCGCACGAGAATTGATGTCTTTATTCGAAAGATACTTGGTGATATACTCCATTACAATTTTTTTGTTCTTTTCTTCTGCTTGTTCTTTCCTTTTTTTAAAACAAGAAATACATAAAATAGAGCCATCTTCTAGTCTATTTTTACTAGAAAAAAATCCCAGTTTTCTATTACATTCGGAACATTCTGCCATTTTTCCACCTTTACTTAGATTTTGGACATAAATGAACCTTTAAATTCAGTAGTGCTATCCTCAGGAACATGTCCCTCGATTTCAAGTTTCCGGATGTGGGAGAGGGAACCACGGAAGGAACGCTCGTCAAATGGCTCGTGAAAGAGGGGGATACTGTAAAGTCCGACCAGGTGTTGGCCGAAATAGAAACCGACAAGGCGGTTGTCGAAATTCCTTCCCCTCGCGCGGGGGTCATTCTCAAACTCTATGGAAAGCCTGGGGAAGTCATCAAAGTGGGGAGTGTTCTCGTGACCATCGGGGATGCAGGAGAACAACCCTCTTCTTCTACACAACAAGGTGGGAGAAAAATTCCGACTTCCCAAATAGGGGGTTTAACTCCTGTTCAAATACCCCCAACCTCCGCGTATCCAAATGCGGTCACCATGCCCGGAACCATTTTAGCCACCCCCTTCACGCGGCAATTAGCCCGGCAAATGGGAATCGCAATTGAATCCATCAAAGGCACGGGTCCCGGTGGACGAATCACGGATGAGGACGTGAAAAACACCGCTTCGTTAACAAAAGTAAGTGGTAGACCCCAACCAATAATGAATACTTCTCCAGCCCCTCCGTTTATTCCCTCTCAATCTTCCACTCCATCCGGTTTGCCGGTACACGAAGATAATACCATGCAAACGCCGGCTGGAACCCATGCGGTTTCCCCGTTAGCCCACCCTGAATCGTCTATTCCCGCATGGAAGCCGGAGGGGGGAGAAGAACGCATTCCCTTGAAGGGTTTGCGCAAAACCATTTCGGACCGAATGGTCAAAAGCATGTTTACCGCGGTACAAGTGACCCATATGGATGAGTGCGATGTGACTGAATTGGTAAAATTGCGCGAAAAACAAAAAGCGTTGCTTGAAAAGAAAGGAATCAAACTCACCTATTTACCCTTTTTTGCCAAAGCATGCGTGGCGGCGCTCAAAAATCACCCCCATTTGAACGCGAGCATTGATGATACCACGCAAGAAATCGTATTGAAAAAATATTACAACATTGGAATTGCGGTTGACACGGAAGACGGGTTGATTGTTCCCGTGGTACGAAACGTGGACCAAAAAACAATTGTGGATTTAGCCAAAGAGATGGGAGACATTGCCTCTCGTACGCGTGAACGAAAGGTCACACCGGACCAATTGAAAGGAAGCACATTTACCATTACCAACGTGGGTGTGTTAGGAGGCACTTACTCCACTCCCGTTATTAATTGGCCCGAGGTGGCCATTTTAGGGATTGGAAAAATACAGGAAAAGCCGGTTGTGCGCGAAGGAAAAATTGTCATTCGAAACATGCTCACCATCTCTCTAACATTTGACCATCGTATTGTGGATGGGGCGCAAGCCATCCGATTCGCAAACGAAGTGATTCAACACTTGGAAGACCCTGGATTGTTTTTGGTGGACGTGATTTAGAGTGTCAATAGTGGTTGCTCGCAAATTTCGTGCACGATTTAGAAAAGGAACAAAACCAATAACTCCATTTCAATCGGTTGATTTAGGTTCCGGAACAGGAAGTCGAATGAAGAGAATAGCTGAACGCTTTCCTAGTCGGAAGTACGCGGTGGTTGATTTCGAACTTGCGCACAACGCTATGCTTAGACACTTATTGGCAGGACCCAATCCAAAAAGAATTTCTGTTTACGCAGATGGAAATGAAGAAACCTTAGGGGGAATGATTCGAAAAAGGAAAAGGACTAAAAATTTGAATTGGGACATGCCCAATGAATTTGGAATGTATGATTTTTCTCCTGGTTTATGGCACGAGGTTCGGGCGGTGATGAAACTTTTGCCTATGGTGCTACTTCCAAACGGAAAGCTCTACATGACCACCGAATATTCTCAGTTGAAAGAACTGATTGAAAGAGACGCTCCAGCCCTTGGTTTGGGCCTTCGAATAGGGATTATGCCCCCTCGCGAGGCGGAAAAAAGAACGGAGTATACCAATCGAATTAATGGACAAAGAAAAAAGATTTACAAAATTGAGCTTACATATCGATTGAAACAAGCATATCCTCGAAAAAGTGAAAGAAGAAAACTAACGGGGCAAGGTGTGAAATAATATGGTTCAATACGTCGCCTTTCTCCGAGGTATCAATGTCGCCGGTAAATGGGTGAAGATGGAGGATGTGCGCAAGCAAATGGGTTCGGCAGGGTTTGAAAACGTGGAAACATACATTCAATCGGGGAACGTGTTTTTTGATTCGCAGGATAAGAATGAGAAAACGGTCCAAGATAAGGTGGCGCGGGTTATTTCCAAATTGGTTGGCTCTGAAATTGAGGTAGCGGTGTTTCCGCGCGTGGAATTGCGCGTATTGCTGAAAGCCAACCCCTTCACTAAAATAAATGCCAAACCCGAGGACAAAAAAACAATCATTTTCTTGGTAAAAGACCCCAGAGAGGCCAAATTGCCTCTTTTTTCAACCCAAAAAGACATTGAAGTGTTTTACTATCGAAATCGAATTGCACTCGCTATCAGCCGTAAATCAAACGGAAAATACGATTACCCTACTGCCTTACTTGAGTCAAAGTGGGGGGTTCCGGCTACTACTCGTTTTTGGCACACGTTCGAAAACATGCTGAATGAGATGAAATAAATTCTTCTGAAAGAATAATTGTCTAATCAATGATTTTTTGAATCAATGATTCCAGTGACGATTTTTCCCAATTTCGGTGCTGAATCATATCAGTTAGACTTTTTCGCATTTCACTTTTGTTTATTCGGCTTTGATGAAAGAGCTCTGCGATTGCCGAGGCCGAAATTCGTAGGGAGATAGTATTCGTGCGGGCCACTCCCGTCAGCTCATATGCGGCGTCGTTGTCATCCAGCAGAACGACTGGAATGTTTTGCTCTATCGCTAATTGGAAACAGGCCGCCTCCCCAACGTCCACTTCTTTGCTCATCAAGTGAACGACATTGGCCTGTGAAATTTTTTCATGGAGTTGTATTTTTTTCTGTCGGATAAGCACCAACACTTCCTTGGCAGTTTTTGAGAGTTTATCAGAATAAGAGGCTATTTCTTCTAGTTCTGTTTGCACGGCTATTGGAATATGTACCGCAAGCGTATCGCACACCATTTCCAGACGCCCGCTATACGCGAGCGAAATGAGCGCCGAGGTATCGGCCACCACGGATTTCACGTCATATCCCTTCTCTCAGGGATTTTTCGGCAATGTCAATGAAGAAGGCCACCTTCTTCGCTTCGTCATAACCGAGAATGCGGACCATCTCGTCAAACGATATTTTTTGTTCGGCAAACTTCTTGGCAACCATTTCTTTAATCTCATTCCTTTCGTCTTCACGCTGGATATATTCCAAGGTTGCCTTTCGAATAATATCTGATTTTGTTTCCATCTTTTGCTGTGCAAAAGCGGTAATACGTTTACGAGCGTCCCCTTCAAAACGAACCGTTACAATATCGGAATCAGAGTTCATATTGTAATACAACGTATTACGTTCTATAAAAACCTGTCGAAGCCCTCCCGCCACCCTTAATAAACAAGGATTGAATAAAACATTCAAGGGAAAAACATGGTTGTGGGAGAAATGACGGAGCATACGGAGGTTGCCGTAATTGGGGCAGGCCCCGGAGGATATGTGGCGGCCATTCGTGCGGGCCAATTGGGAAAAATGGTCACGCTGATCGAGAAAGACCCGAATGGGTTGGGGGGATTGTGCCTGCATCACGGGTGCATTCCCTCCAAAGCCCTCATTCACACTGCCAACGTTTTTTGGGATTGCACGCACTCTAAAGACCAGGGAATCAACGTCTCCCTTGTCACATTGGATATGGAAAAAACCCAAGAATTCAAGCGCAATGTGGTTGAAAAATTGACAAATGGAATCAAGACATTATTGGGCAAGGTGGGCGTGGACGTGGTGTATGGGAATGCGCGCTTTGTTTCATCGAACGAACTGCACATTGTGCAGGAACACGATACGATGGGCTTAACCGCGGATAAAATAATCATTGCGAGTGGGTGTAAGGAAAACGCCCTCCCCACGCTACCATTCGATGGGAAAAACGTCCTCACCTCAACTGATTTGCTGCAATTGGAAACCATTCCCTCCTCTCTTGCCATTGCGGGGTCGGGATACATTGCCATGGAAATGGCCCACACCTTCCAAAAGTTTGGAAGCAAAGTCACCCTCATCCACCGTTCCCCTACCATCCTGTCCAACATGGACCCTAAAATTGGGGAATTGATGCAGAGGCAATTGGAAAATTTTGGAGTGACATTTTGGAAAAACACCGAAATTCTTTCAGGTGAAAAGAATGCGAAAGGAATCGATTTGCATTTGCAAACAAAAGAGGGGGTAAAAGAAACCGTTTCATTCGAAAAAGTGTTGGTGGTAGTGGGGAGGTCCCCCTTCACCCAAAATTTGGGATTGGAAAACACCCACGTAAAAGTGGATGAAAAGGGATTTATTTTCATTAACGAGCGGTGTTATACCACCGACCCCCAAATTCTTGCGATTGGAGACGTTACCAATGGTCCGATGCTCGCGCACCGTGCCATGTATATGGGGAAGGTGGCCGCGGAGGTGTGTGCGGGTCTTCCTTCCGCATTTGATGCGCAAGTGTGTCCGGGTGTCATTTATTCCGATCCTGAAATTGCGTGGGTGGGCGTACAAGAAAATGATGCTCTCAAAAGTGGCCGTGCGGTGATTACGGGAACGTTCCCCTTTTCGGCGAGCGGCCGTTCTCTCGGAGCCAATCGCCCAGTAGGATTTGTCAAAGTAATAGCGGACCCTCTTTCGCATTTAATTATGGGTGCCACATTGGTAGGTGCCCACGCTTCCGACATGATTGTAGAAATAGGATTAGCCATTGAAATGGGGGCCCGTTTAGAGGATGTGGCGGGAACGATTCACCCACATCCCACTTACAGCGAAGCCATTTTGGAAGCGTGTGAGAATGCGCTTGGAAAGTGCGTTCATTTGCCACTAAAGAAAAAATAATCGCTATGCGGCTTTTCTTTTCCGTGTTAGTTGGTACCCGCTTGTTCCGAATCGGGTTATTTTTCCTCTACGGATAAGGTTAGCAATGACCTGCGCGAAGAGCGGGCTGTGACGACCGGCTCCCAGCTGTCCACGTAATACTTCGTCTCTCACAACGTTGTTTTTGTTCGCATACACGGGGTGTTCAAACAAGGAAAGGGCGGCCCTTTCCAGGGCTTGAAGCTGTTTCTTTGCAGAGAGTCCAGGTCTTCTTACCTGTGCTTTTTGGAGCTGGAATCGGACGTGGGGGTTTCCCAGATTGATCTGGCTTCGCGCGGCTAGTTCACGAATTCCAATACTGACTCCTCGCGTAGTTCCGCGCGGTCTCATTCTCCGGGGGGTGGTTGTGGGGGGCATGTTTACAATAGAACTTCTTGCCAATTAAAGGCTTTTCCCCTATCGCATCTCAATCCATTTTGGATGCCCATATTTCTCTTCCGCGAGGATTTCGGCTTTTTCCATTTCTTCCTCGCTCCATTTTCCTTTTTTCCACTCTTTCCCATCCAAAAATCCATGCATTAATGCTTGGTAAACGGTTTGGTAATCTGAAATGCCTTGGTGTTTCAAACTCGTTACGCGTTCTTTTACATTTGCAATCACTTTATCTTTTATTTTTTCATCCGGAACTTTTAACACGGAAAACATTTTGTCCACATCCACGTCGCATAAAATGGTTCCGTGCATTTGCAAAATTCCATTGCGTCTCGTTTGGGCATTTCCAGAAATCTTTTTTCCATTCACAATCAAATCATTGATGGGAACAAATTCTGCGTTCACATTCAATTGTTTTAGTCCCAAAATGATGCAGTCTGCTACTTGTTTGTAGGATTCCACAATGTTGCTGGCAAACATTTTTTCGGGAGCGATAACCGAATAGGTTATTTCTCCTTTGTAATCGTGATATACGGCTCCCCCTCCCGTGCGCCTCCGCACAATATCAACACCCTGTTTTCGGCATTCATTTACATCTACTTCCTGCGCCAGACTTTGAAAATACCCAATGGAAACAGCGCTGGGTTGCCAGCGATAAAAACGAATGGTGGGATTGGCTTTTCCCATTGCAATGGCGTGGGCGCATGCTTCATCCAACGCCATGTTCGTGGCCGCCGTATGCGTTTCAATGGGGATAAATCGCCATTGCACCGAGTTTGTTTTTGTTTCTATCTTACTCATTGATATATCGCCTCGTGAATAAGACTGGCAACCGTCTGCGTATCTATTCCAATCAATTGGGCATTTTTGGAGTGTGCCACTTCATCCAATTTTTGTTTAATTCTAATTTCTCCTGCTTCCACGGGCAAATGCCTCAGCACTTTTTCCATTTCTTCAATGGTTTCTTCCGGGTGAACAAAAAAGTCTCCGCAGATTTTTATTTTTTGTAAAATAGTAGTATCATATTCAAGAGAAATGCGTACGAGCTTTCCATTGGGAATTTTATGGATGATTTCCTTCTGCATGAAAGAGAAAATGCCCATTCCCTACTAAAAGGTATCATCCATCCGTTTGAATGTGGGACTCCGCAGGGGAACGAATTGGTAAATTCCCTCTATGGCGAGGCTTTTCAGGGGCTTACCGTGGAATTTTTCCATTTTTACCAGCTGTTGATATGAGGAATCCCCCACGGGCGCCACAATAATTCCTCTTTCCTTCAGTGGGTGAAAGAGGTTGGGTGGAATATACGGGCATGCAGCCGAAACGAGTATGCGGTCAAATGGGCTTTTTTCAGGCCAGCCGAACGCCCCATCCCCTTGTTTGGTTTCCACGTTTTGAATTCCTAATTCGTTTAGGGTTTTTTTTGCTTTTTCCACCAATCCTTTTTCATATTCGATGCCAAACACGATTCCTTTTTCTCCCACGATTTTTGAAAGCAATGCAAGC